>CANQYH010000054.1 GCA_947628025.1 uncultured Lachnospiraceae bacterium
CACCATCGGAAACAGAGGGCGGGAGTATTGGGACCTGGCCTGCGATATTGCGATGGAGTCGATCATAGACGGGATGTATCAGGCCTGCGTCCATGTGCCGCCGTCGCCGTTTCGCCGGGAAACGTATCTGCGGCTGAGGCAGAAGCTGCGCGTGCTGACCGCAGAGGGGATCTATAAGGAGCTTCAGGGAATGGGTCTGACTGAGGCGCAATATTTGCGGCTGGCGCAGGAATTTCGGACCGACAGCCACGATCTCTGGTATGAGGAGGATACGCGGCGGCAGGCCGTTCCCCGGCAGGGCCGCTGGAAAGACAACCGGGAAAAGCTGCAGACCCGGATGGAGGCCATGTCCCAGGAGGAATCCCAGTCGGGGTCTTCCCCGGAGCTTCTGGACCAGGTGCGGATCGAGAATCGGGAACGGTACGATTACCGGCGCTTCCTGCGGAAATTTGCGGTGCTGAAAGAAGAAATGCAGGTGGACGACGACGCGTTCGACTATGCGTATTATATGTATGGGATGGAGCATTACGGCAATATGCCGCTGATCGAACCGCTGGAATCCAAAGAGATCTTTCGGGTCGAGGATTTTGTGATCGTGGTCGATACCTCCATGTCCTGTTCCGGCGGGCTGGTGCGGCGTTTCCTGGAAGAGACGTATGAGGTCCTGAGCGAATCGGAGAGCTATTTTAAGAAGGTCAATATTCACATCATCCAGTGCGACGATCAGGTGCGCTCTGACGTGCGGATCGCCAGCCGGGAGCAGATGGAAGAATATATGAGAGAGTTTACGATCCAGGGCATGAGCGGCACGGATTTCCGGCCGGCGTTTGAATATGTGGACCGGCTGCGCGCTCAGGGGGCTTTCACGAAGCTGCGGGGGCTTCTCTATTTTACCGACGGCAAAGGGATCTACCCGGTGAAAATGCCGCCCTATGACACGGCGTTTGTGTTCATCCAGGATCAGTATCAGGACGAATCGGTCCCCGCCTGGGCGATGAAAGTGTTTTTGGAGGCGGAGGATGCGCAGGCGGGCGCGCCCAGACATATTTTGCAGCCGTGACGCAGTTCCGTCCGTTCCTGCTTCATTTGACAAAGGAAAACACGGCCCCTCTTAAAAGGCCGTGTTTTCTGTGATCCGTATAAATTCTTCGATGCACCGGGTCCGGAGCCGGTTCTTTCGGTAAAACATATTGACGGTGCGCCGCGCGAATTCCGGCAGCAGCCGGTAGTAGGTGACGCTTTCGTCGGTCTGCATGTTCCGGGCCACGCAGTCGCTGACAAAGGTAGCCGCGACCCCATGACTGCACAGAGAAAAAGCGGTGGACGGCTGATCGACTTTCAGCACCACCTGCGGAGAGATCCCGTAGTGGAAAAATAACTGCTCCGCCCGCTGCCGCGTATCGTTGCCGCTGTGCAGCAGTATAAACGGCAGGTCTTTCAGTTCGTCCAGCGGCACCACCGGGATCTCGTCGGTGCGGTGACGGTCCGACAGGATGTCCGATGTGTGAAGCTGATAGGAAACCAGTTCCTGGTTGATGGGCCAGAGACTGGGGATCGCCAGCAGCACATCCTCGTCGATCAGGTGGATGCGGCAGTAATCTTCCGGAGCCAGTACCCGGTTGTCCACCATCAGATCTAGGATGCTCTCGGAAAGCTGCTTTTCCAGCTGCTGGCTGCCGGCCTCGACCAGGCGGACCTCTACGCCGGGATAGAGCCGCGCGAACTCGGAAAGCACCGGGATCATGACATGACTCAGGTAGATGCCGCTCCCGCCTACGGACAGGTGACCGGTGATCAGCTCGTCCAGCTGCTGGATGCGCGATTCAAAATAATTCTCGATATCCATGATCTTCTCGATCGCCTGGATATATTCGATGCCGTCTTCCGTCAGACGGATCGGAATAGAACTGCGGTCAAAGATCTCCACGCCGATGCGGTGCTCGATCTTGCGGATCGTGGCGCTCAGAGAAGATTGACTGATGTATAGATTTTCGGCGGCCTTGGAAAAGCTGCGGGTCTTATACACCTCGTAAACATACCCATACCCATTAAATAGTTTATCATTCATAAACAATGCTACCCCCACACCTATTATAGCATAAAAATTCAGAATTTTCAATACAAAAATACCCGCCAGACCAGTGGGGGGACGGTCCGGCGGGATTCCCTAGTGGAAAAAGAAATAGGGGAGCGCTGCAACAATGCAGGTAAGTATCGCTACGAATCTGCAAAGCATAATATCCGGAAGGGAGAAGAACACTCTGCTAAGAGCAGGATATTTGCAACGAAACCCAAAAAAGCAAATTGATTTTTCATGATTAAACTATACCATATTTTGTTATAAAAATCCAATACAAGTATTCGTATAGAATTATAAATAAAAATCTATAAGATAACTATTTGTTAAACACTTGCGCGATATTCGGGAAAATCGGTAAAATTCTAATAATAATACTAATTATCCTTTCACTGCGCCGATCATAACGCCTTTTGTGAAATATTTCTGCAGGAAAGGATATATGCACATGATCGGCAGTGTGGACACGACGACGGCGGCGTATTTGATGGCCTCCGTGTACTGGCTGAACTGATCGCCGGAGTCCGCCACCTGATTCAGCATGGAATTGTTTTCCAGCAGGATCGCGCGGAGGATGTTCTGGATCGGCATTTTCGCGTTGTCCTTGATATAGATGGATGCGGCGAACCAGGCGTTCCACTTGCCGACGCCGTAGTACAAAAGCAGCACGGCCAGCGTCGGTTTCATCAGCGGTACGATGACCCGCCAGAGGACCTGGAAATCGCTGGCGCCGTCGATAAAGGCTGATTCTTTCAGGCTGTCCGGGATGCCCTCGATGGCCGTTTTGCAGATCAGCGAGTTATGGACGCTGAGCGCGCTGGGCAGGACCAGGGCCCAGATGGTATTGTAAAGCCCCAGGGACCGGATGTTCAGGAAGTTGGGGATCAGCCCGCCGCTGAAGAACATGGTGAACATGATCATCGCCACAATGGGACGTTTCCAGAGCATATTGGTGCAGGACATAAAGTAGCCGCAGAGCAGCGTCATGACGATGTTGATGGGCAGCGACAGGGCCAGGATCTTGACGGAGTTGCCGAACGCTTTCATCAGCAGCGGGTGTTCGAACACTTTCCGGTACGCGCCCGCGGTGAAATGCTCCGGCCACAGGATCAGGCCGGGATGCTTCACGATGTCGATGCTGGTGCTGAAAGAAGCCACGATCACATGCCAGATCGGGTAAAAAGTGACGATCACCAGCAGGCCCAGGATCAGGTAGATCACGCTGTCCATCAGGAGGTCGTGCAGGTGTATTTTTTTTCTTCTGGCTTTCATTTACTCGCCCCTCCCGTCTCAGAACAGCCCGCTCTGGCCCATCTTTTTGCTGAGTTTATTGGCCGTGAGCAGGAAGAAAATATTGATCACAGAGTTAAACAGGCCGATGGCCGTCGCGTAGCTGAAATCGGTGTCGATCATACCTTTGCGGTAGACGTAGGTGGATATGACGTCCGCCACTTCGTAGGTCATGGGATTGTAGAGCAGCAGGATCTTCTCGTAACCCACGCTGAGAACGTGGCCCAGCTTCAGCACCAGCAGCATGGAGATGGTCGGCATGATGCCGGGCAGGGTGATGGAGATCATCTGGCGGATCCGTCCCGCTCCGTCTACTCTGGCGGCCTCGTACTGCTCCTGGTCGATACCGGATAAGGCGGCCAGATAGATGATGGAATCCCAGCCGATATTCTGCCAGATGCCCGACAGGATATAGATGGGATAGAAGAGGCCCTTGATGGAGAGCATGTTCAGCCGCTCGCCTCCGAACGCGGCGATGATGTCGTTGATGGCTCCGTTGGTCTGGCAGAACGAGTGGATGATGCTGCAGACGATGACCAGGGCGATAAAATGGGGCATGTAAGTGATGGTCTGCACGGTCCGCTTGATCCATTTGTTCCGAACCTCGTTGAGGAGCAGCGCCAGCAGGATCGGGGCGGGGAACGCGAATACGATGGACAGCATACTGATCGTGAACGTATTGCGCAGCACTCTCCAGAAATTGATGTCCTTGAAGAATCTCTGGAAATTATACAGTCCGACCCAGGGACTGCCGCTGATGCCCGCGCTGGTACGGTATTTTTGAAAGGCGATGACGATCCCGTACATGGCCTTATAATCGAATATCAGGAAGAACAGGACTACCGGAAGAACCAGGAGATAGCGGTATTTATTCTTTCGGAAATCCCGGACGACCTTATGCGCCGCCAAGGCGATTTTTTGTGTCACGGTATAACCTCCTCCGAAGATAGCAGCCTGCGCGCCGGGCGCAGCCTGTGAAAGGGGGATGCCGCAGATATCCTGACGGAAGCTGCGGCATCCCCTATGGTTATCGCTTCATTGGTTTTCGGTGTTACTGTTTGGCCATGTAGCGGTCATAGGCGGCCTGCTCGATATCCTGGCAGGTCTGCAGTCCCATGTCGTAGAGTTCTTTGACGAAAGCGTCGTACCCATCCAGGGACAGATCGCCGGTCATGTACTGCACGGCTACCTCGGAGATGCGGCTGGAGATCATGGACCAGGTATCGTTATACAGGGTCTGTTCGTCCTCCAGCAGGGACAGGCCGGGGATGAAATGTTTCTGGGCTTCCGAATCCTCGATCCAGGTGAAGATAGCCTGGACGGCCTCCTCGGTGTAGCGGATCTGCAGGAAACGCTCGGTCTGTACGGAGAAGCCGGTTCCCCAGACGCCGATGTATTTCTGGGTCGAAACGTTCATGCCGTCGGGATCGTTGACGACCTGATCGGTCCACTCAGGCAGCCCCTCTTCGTCCAGATAGTAGGAAACGCCCTCGGTGCCGAAGTTCCAGTACATCATGCCCACGTCGGTGTAGCCGTAGTTGAGCCATTTCAGAGCCGCGATCATTTCTTCTTCCGAGCAGGATTTAGTGATAACGCCGCCGTGGCCTACGCATCTGGCGCGGATGTGGGTCCAGTTGACAGGCTGGTCCGGAGAGACTCTGGGATAGCCGACGCCGACCCATTTGGCTCCGTTGCCCTCGGTGGCGGCGTCCTCGGCCCAGTTGGTCAGCTGCGTGTTGGTGGTCAGGGAAACGCCGGCATCGCCGTTCAGCACTTTGGAACGCATGGCTTTCTCATCCATACTCACGCTGTCTTTGTCGATCAGGCCCATCTCGTACCATTTATGCAGCCATTCCATGTATTCTACCCACTCCGGCTGCAGCTGCGCCAGCTGTACCTTGCCGTTGTCATCGGCGTACCAGCGGGCGGTAAAGGTGCCGTATGCGCCGGTGCCGGACGCGAAACCGCCGGTGTTGATGCGGCTCAGCAGGAAGCTGAACGGAGCGATGTTGTATTTCTCTTTAAAGGTGACCAGGACGTTCTCCCAGTCTTCCATGGTGACGGGAGTATCCAGTCCGCACTCGTCCAGCCAGTCCTGACGGATGACCGGGCCGGTGTAAACGTCGTTGTAGGGACCCTCGTTGAAGGTTGCCACATCGAAGAAGCGTCCCTGGTCGGTCATGACGGTCTTTAAAACGGAACTGTATTCCGGACGGTGGATCCTCTCCCAGTAATCCGGTGCGTAAAGCGGGAGGTAATCGGTCAGGTCCCAGATCACGCCGTCGTCGATGAGTTGCTGGCCTTCGTGGGCTTTCCAGGACTCTTTGTAAATGATGTTGGGCAATACGTCCTCGGTCAGCAGCAGGTTGTAAGCCTCGGTAGTATTGGCGCCCGCCGCCTTGTACTGCCACTCTATATTAACGCCGGTTCTCTCGACCAGTCCGTTGTGGAACGGAGATTCCGTGTAGCTGGAATAAACGTTGGCCGGAGCGAAGTCGTTGTTGCCGTCCCATACGGTCAGCGTGGGCATATCCTGGAGCGGATAGGTGATGCCGCCGGGGGAGGTGAAATGGATGCCGTCGTTCTCCGCCGGGGCCGTGGTCTCCGCGGCAGCCGCTTCTGTCCCTGCTGCGGCTGCCGTAGTCTCTGCTGCCGCTGTGGTTGCTGCGGCCGTAGTCGCCGCCGCCGTCGTAGCGGCCTGGGTCGTCTGGGGAGCCGCGGTCGTGGATGCGGCGCCTCCTCCGTTCCCGCATCCGGCCAGGACTGCGATCATAGCTGCCGACAATGCGATGCCTGTGATCTTATGTAAGCTTTTTCTCATAGTACTCTTTTCCTCCTGTGATTGAAAACAATTTCCCTAATGTATTTCAGTAACAGCGGCGGCCCTGCCGCCTTTTTTAAAAATCCAGCAATGCGCAGACCGGATAGTGGTCGGAAAGCCAGACCTCTCCCTCTTTATCGTCCCATCTCTCGACCTGGGAGCATGTGATGCCCTCGGATACGAAGATGTAGTCCAGTTTGGAGGCCGGCGACGTTTTGCCGAAATTGTGGAACGTTCCGCCCACGCTTTTGGCCAGGTCCGTGTACTGCGGCCAGTCTTCCATGACTTTCATCTCCTCGCTGGAGGGCGTCATGTTGAAGTCGCCCGCCAGGACCACCGGGGCGTCCGGGTAGAATTCCTCGTTGTCCGCCTTGGTCAGGATCTGGATCAGGCTGTTTTTGCGCGCCAGCTCTCCCTTATGATCCAGATGGGTGTTGAAGACGCGGATCACGCGCTTTTCCTGCATGTCGTAAAACAGCGCTTCCATGCAGAGCCTGGCGTAGGCCGAGGCGCCGTAGCGTGTGCCGGGGGAGTAGGGCGTGTGGGAGAGCCAGAACGTGTCCAGAGAGATCAGGCTCAGCCGGTCCCGCCGGTAGGCGATGGCGATCTGCTCCCCGTCCAGGGTCTGGTTCCTGCCGCAGCTTAATACGTAATAACCGTCAAATTCTTCCCGCATCCAGTCGGAGGCTTCTTCCAATACCTCCTGGAAGCAGATGATGTCGGGCTGCTCTTCCCGGATCTTTTTCAGGATCAGGGGCTGGCGGTACGCGAAGCGGTTTTCCCCGTCTGTCTCTACGTCGCGCCGGATATTAAAGGTGACAAATTTTAACGTAGTCTCTTCCTCCTTGGTGTTTTCCGATGGATCTCCGGCCGCGTCGGTTTCTTCCGCGTCGCTGCCGGGGGACGGTTCCGCGACGGCGGATGATGCGCCGGCTGCTTCCGGCCGGGAGTCCGCCGGTTCGGATATTGGGCTCTCCCCGTCAGACGCAGGGGCTGTTTCGCCGTCCGTCTCCGGACCCTCTGCCATGGTTTCGGTTACGGCCTGCGTGCCGCTGCCTGGCGCGTCCGCTCCGGTTCCGCCTGCGCAGGCGGCCAGCGAGGACAGACAAAGCGCCGTGCCCAGCAGCAATGCCGTAAGTCTTTTCATAAAAGAATACCCCTCCTTTCCCCATTTTCTGCGGTACGCGGAAATCGGATGCAACGTGCGATCTGCGTACCGCGCTTGCCATTTTATCCGGATATGCGATGGCTTGCTGTGATGTTACAATAACACATTTGGGGAGGAGGGGTAAATCAGCCAATTCGGTTATAATCGCTCAAATTGGCAATATTTTAATCGTTTTTTTCATGCCTGATGGTCCATTTGTGTGTCTGCGGGACAATTTATCACCTTTCTGTAAGCGCCCGGGGTCATGCCCTCCCACTTTTTGAACGTTTTAATGAATACGTTGCTGCTGTAAAAGCCGGTCTGGAGGGCGATGTCCTGGATGCTCGTCTCCGCCTGGGCCAGCAGTTCCCGGGCTTTGGCCACGCGGGTCATGGAAATGTAATCGGACAGGATGGTGTCGTATTTTTTCTTGAAGAGCCGGGACAGGTAGTTGGGGCTGACGCTTAACCGCTCCGCCAGGATCGCCACAGAAAGCTGCGGATCGGAATAGTCGACGGCGACCAGGCGTTTCGCACGCTCGCAGACGTCCTGGGACGGGTTCAGCTCCTCGCCCCTGCGGACCAGCTCTTCGGTGATCATCGCCAGGTCCCGCTGGAATTCTTCCAGGGTGTCGGCGCTTAAAAGCCGCAGCATCAGTTCCCGCAGCGTCTGCATCGGGCAATGATGGGAGATCAGCAGCGTATTCAGGGCGTTGAGCACTTCGAAACGGAAGCGCTCCATGGTTTCCATGGAAATGGACCGGTCGATCTGGAAGAAATCGAAAACTTCCTTAATAAATACGTCGGACGGGGCGCGGTTGGCGTCCTGCAGGTAGTCGGCCACGATCCGGTAGATCCGGGAGTTGGAGGCTTCCTCGAACCGGAACTGCCGGCCCTGTATCTGCCGGTATTCGATCAGGCTGCCGCGTCCCATCAGGTACCGGTAGTCCAGCGCTTCCTGGGCTTCCGCGTAAGCGGCGGCGATCCCCTCGCAGCCCTGGTGGATGTCGCTGATGCCGGTAGTGATCTCGATATGATAATGTTCGCGCACGAAATCCCGGCCTCGGGCCAGAAGCGGCAGCAGGCTCTCGGAGGAAGCGTCATCTTTCATGCAGCAGACGAGCCCGTAGCGGTGCTCGGAGGTGCGGACCAGATAGCCCTGGCCGGCCTGCGCGCTCAGCTCTTCAAAGACATTGCGCAGGATGAAGCGCCGCAGATCCGCGCTCAGCTCCGACTGGTGCCGGATCTCCATGGTGCAGACGCAGAAGCGGTCGGAAATGAACGAAACGCCGGTTTTGGGACTGATCTTTTCCGCGTCTTCCGGGGGGGTGCCATACAGAAGGGAGAGCAGGAAGCGTTCGCGGCGGATGTCGGTCCCTTTTTTGACATTTTCGGCCAGCTGTTTTTTCTCGCTCCGCTCCTCGCTGAAGCGCCAGGAGATAAACTCAAATTCCGAGCGTTTATTTTTATCATAGGAAACGCCGCTTTCATTTTCCAGCTCGTCCACGATGGCCTCCACCGGTTTATAGGTCCGAAGCGTGCTGCGGTAGGCGATGAACAGGCTGGCGATCACGCAGGCGACGCATCCTAGGCCGCACCAGAGGCGCAAAAGCGTCAGCTGCCGCCAGAAGTAGATCACCGGGATCATGAAGGCGTAATAATTTTTGGTGATGTCGGAGCGGATCGCCTGGGTCATGTAGGAGGTGTTCTGATATTCCACCGGGTAGGCGGCTCCGAGGCGCGCCGTATCCTGGAGCTGGTAGCCGGTGAAATCTTCCCCGGCGGACAGCAGGAAACTCCCGTCGTCATTCAGCATAACGATGGAGGAGGTGCTTTCCACGTCGCCTTTTTCCCAGAGATTGCTGATCAGATCCGGTTTTAAAACGACGACCGCGATGAAATTCAGCTCCGGCCGCTTGTATTCCATCTGCTTCATCGTCATGCAGAGATAGGGACTGCCGGTCTGAGCGCCCATCACACGGAACGTGGGCCGCGATGAATTGCTGGAAATGACCGACCGGAATTCATCCCGGAAATCAACGCCGGCTCTCTGCTGCTTGTAGGTGCAGTAGTAGGTGCTGTAATAGTATTCGGTATTCAGAGAGGCGTATTTGCCGGAAATAATACGGTCCGTGTAGGGGTAGTAGACGAAGATGTCGTAGTATTGGTTCCGAATCAGGCTGTCCATGGAATTCGTGACGCGGAGGCCCTGGTAGGTGGTTTTTGTGGGATAATCGGCCGCATAGACGGCGTAGGTCTGACATTCCGGGCTGTCGATCAGGGAAAGGCAGGCCGCGCGCATTTCTTCGGCTACGGTGTCGAACAGATAGCCGAACTGCTCCAGGGTCCGCTCCTCCGTCAGCAGGATCTGCCTGCGGGTCGTGGACTCCGTCTGAATATACATGAACAGGATCATTAAAAACGGAATGAACAGGGTGATGATGAAATTGACCAGAAATTTATAGAAATAGCTTTTTCCTTTCCGCATAATATTTCCCCCTGATATTTTGCAGAATTTCGGCGAAACCCGGGAACCGTGCAGCCGTTCTCCTGCGGCGGCATGGGTCCTGCGCGGCCATACGGACGATGGCCCGGCTTCGCGGATATGTTTAGAATCGACGTGCATACTATCACTTATACATGTATTATAAAGCATCTTCCTGAAAAAATAAATCGCTCAATTCTATTCTTATCGTCGAAAAATGACCGGGGAAGCGCGTAGATTCGGGAAACGGCTGCGTCTGCGCGCTGTTTTAACCGCCTGTTTCTTGCTTTTTTGGAAAGATTTGGTATACTGGGAAAAAAGAGACAAGGGGGCGGAGGCCTTGAATATAAAGCGGGCGAAAGAGGAGATCCGTGATACGATCGAAGCGTATCTGACGAAAGATGAGTATGGGGCGTATGCCATACCGGTGATCCACCAGCGGCCGGTGCTGCTGATCGGGCCGCCGGGGATCGGCAAGACGCAGATCATGGAGCAGATCTCCCAGGAATGCCGGATCGGCCTGGTGGCGTATACGATCACCCATCACACCAGGCAGAGCGCGATCGGGCTTTCCTATATTCGGGAGAAGATCTATGACAATGTGCGTCATTCGGTGACGGAATATACCATGAGCGAGATCGTGGCGTCGATCTACGACAAGATCGCGGCTACGGGACTGCGGGAGGGGATCCTGTTCATCGACGAGATCAACTGCGTCTCGGAGACGCTGGCGCCGACGATGCTGCAGTTTCTGCAGGCGAAGACTTTCGGGAATCACAAGATTCCGGAGGGCTGGATCATCGTGGCGGCCGGGAATCCGCCGGAGTACAATAAGTCCGTGCGGGAGTTCGACGTCGTGACCCTGGACCGCATCAAAAAGATCGACGTGGAGGCGGATTTCGCGGTGTGGAAAGAATATGCGGAGACCGCCCTGGTGCATCCGGCGATCCTTTCTTATCTGGATGTGAAGCGGCAGAATTTCTGCCGGATCGAGACGACGGCGGACGGGAAGTATTTCGCTACGCCCAGAGGCTGGGAGGACCTGTCGAGGCTGATCCGGGTCTATGAGCGGCTGGGCAAGCGCGCGGACCGGGAAGTGATCGTCCAGTACATCCAGTATCCGGCGATCGCGAAGGATTTCGCCAATTATCTGGAGCTTTACTACAAATATGAGACGGACTACCGCGTGGATGAGATCTTAGACGGCGTTATACGGGAGACGGTGTGCGAGCGCCTGTCCAGGGCGCCGTTTGACGAACGTCTCAGCGTCGTGAGCCTGATCCTGGCGCGGCTGAACGGGAAATTCCGGGAGCTGGCGGATCAGGAGGAGCGGTTGGAGCGGTTGCAGGCGCTTTTTGGCGGGATGCGGCCGGAGAAAGCGGATGGCAATCGTGGAGGGACGCAGTGGGAGGAACCGGCGGGGGAGTTTCGTGGCACATCGTCAGGAGAACCGGGCGGATATTTGGAAAATGGATCAGGCAGCGGAGCAGACGACGACCGTGGGGCGTTTCCAGGCGGCTTCGGCGGGCGGCAGGAACCGGAAACAGCCCTGGCACGGTTCGAGAGCATTGCTGCGGGAGCCGCGGTCGAGCGGGATTATAAGCGGGACGCGGGGCTTCTGAGCCGCCGGGAGGACCGGCTCAGCCAGGACGTCCAGAAAATACTGGATGCGGCGGTTCAGTCCATGAAAGCGGAGCATATATGGGATGGGGCCGGAGTCTGGGCCAGGCTGCAGGAGATCTTTGTCCGCGAGAACGATGTGTATGAGCAGACTTTTGACAGCTGCGGCCGGATGCTGGAACACGGTTTTGATTTTATGGAAGCGGCGTTTGGGACGGGGCAGGAGCTGGTGATTTTCGTGACCGGACTTAATACCGGCGTTTACAGTATGCGGTTCTTGCGGGAATATGAGTGCGAGCGGTATTATCGTTATAATAAGGAACTGCTTTTTGACGGCCAGGAGCGGGAGATCCTGGCGTTGATGCCGGAGGGGTAAGACGGAACTGTTTTTTGGTAGCCAGGAACAGGAGATCCTGGCGAAAGTGACGGAGGATGAGACGGAACTGCTTTTTTTGACAGTCAGGAACAGGAGATCCTGGGGAAACAGCCGAAAGTCTGAGACGGCGGCGTATAAGCTCCCGCGATAGGCGCGAAACTGTTTTTGCATTAAAAGGGCACAAAACAGTTTTTACATTTGAAAACAGCCAAACCGTTATTATTTTAAAGGCACGAAACCGTTTATAGATTAAAGAGCTACCAAGCTGTTTATACATCTTGGTTCTGTGCAGGCTGGCCTTAAATGCCGGGCAGTATAAAAATTTACCTATAAAAATTCCATTTTTCCCGCTATTGACCAGCATTTCCGGTGAAAAGCGGCTGTCCGGCGTATAGCTTCTTTCTTTTCGGCCATAATAGCCAGAGAAAAGGAGGCAATCACTATGGATAACAAAGTATTGGATTACACGGCCCTGACCATCAGCATCATCGGCGCGGTCAACTGGGGGCTGATCGGATTCTTTGATTTCAATCTGGTGGCATTTCTTTTTGGAAGTATGACCTGGCTGTCCAGAATTGTCTATGCGCTGGTCGGGCTCTGCGGGCTCTACCTGCTCACATTCTATGCCAGGCGTGACCGCGTGGAAGCCTGATCGCGGGCGTCCGCGAGTGTCAGACCGCGTTTTGGCGTGAGCCGAACGCGAATGAACGGTTTTATTTTAAGAAAATGGCGCTGCTTAGGCCGGTTGTCCGCAGAGGACAGGGCCGTGGCAGCGCCGTTTTTGATCAGAATAAAGACCTATGGTTAATGGACCCAAACGCCGGACGCGTCCACAACATAACCGTCGGGCGTCGTCGTGGATGTGAGCAGAACCCCGTCGCTGCCGAGGTAATAGTACTGGCCGCCGCTCTCTACCCATCCGGAGGCCATGGAACCGTCTGCGCGCAGGTAATACCATTTCCCGTCGACGCTGGCCCATCCGGTTACCATATAGCCGCTGGCGTCGAACAGGTACCATGTTCCATTCAAATCAGCCCACTGGTTTGCGGCGTAGCCTAAGGAATTGTCTGTCTGCAGCCACCAGCCGCCGTTGTCTTCCATCCAGGTTCCTTTGTAAATCGGATTTCCCAGATTGGAAAGGGAATTCGATGCGCCGGTGCTGTCGGTGCCGGTGCTGTTGGTGCCGCTGTTCCCTACAGACGGCTCGGTCCAGACGGGGGAGAACTTGATGACGCTCCAGCCGGTGCCCTTGCCGTGCAGATTCTGAACCTCATAGATGCCCGGTTCGTTGGTGAACTTAACATCGCTGAGGCTGCACTCGATGACCATGTTGCCCTTGGTGTCCAGGAAGCCCCACTGTTTGTCCGCGTTCTGCACCGGGATCACGCCGCCGGAGAAGTTCCTGTGCATCGTGGCGTCCGTGGTGTACGTGGCGCCGATCTCGATGTACTTGCGGGGCGCGATCTCCTTGCCCGTGTAGTCCACGAAACCATACCGCCGGTTGCCTTGGACCACGAAGCACCCGTTCCCGGCGGGGCCCAGAACAACGCCATTCTCCGCGGTATAGGTCCCGAGGGTGTTGCCCGCCTTGTCGATGAAGGTGTACTTGGTTGGCTGGCCGCTCTCGGACTGGGTGACGTACGCGTAACCGTCCATGAAGTCGGACACACTTGCGTACTGGCAGGGGATCACCAGCTCACCGGCCTCGTTCACAAAGCCGATCGCACCATCTTTCCTCACCTTGATCATGCCGTCGGCATAGTTATAGGTCTCCGCATTCGCAAAGCCGCTGCTGACGATCTGCCCGGCTCTGTTCACAAAGGCGCAGTGCCCGTTGTACGACACCTCGACGACCTGGGGGGTGATGATGGCATCTTTGCTGACGGAGCAGTCGGCGGGGATGATATCCTTGCCGGTTTTGTCGATGACCATCCATCGTTTGCCGTCATTCACCAGCGCGACGCCGTTGTTGAAGGCCCCGGCCTGCGTGTACTTGGCGGGGATGACCATTTTGCCGGTCTTGTCCATGTAGCCGTAGTAGCCGTAGTCCCTGTCGAAGCATACCGCCAGGCCCTCGTAGAAGTTCCCGCAGCGGGAGTCATGCACGCAGGGGATCACCAGCTCGCCGGTCTCGTCCATATAACCGTACTTGAGAACATCCGTCGCGTCAGCGACCTTGGAGAGGCCGTCATGGAAGGCGCAGTTGTCAAAAATCATGTAGGCACTGTCCAGGGTGAACAGCTCCCGGCCGCTGGTG
>CANQYH010000055.1 GCA_947628025.1 uncultured Lachnospiraceae bacterium
GAGGGAAAACAGGCCCCCGCCGGGGGAGCTGCTGCGCAGGCGCGGGCCTATCCCTCCTATTGCTTGGGTCTTTTCGGATGGCAGCAGGGGGAGCTGTCACATAGACGATGTTTTATCCGGCCCTGGGAAACGCGGAGAGATTCAGGAGGAGACGGAGCCTGCGGAATGGTTTCCCCTTTTTCTTCGAGAAAACGTATTGACGGCACAGGGCGTCCTTTAACCGGGTCGCGTTCCCGATATCCTCTTCGGAGGGAGACTCCCCGCGGTACCGGCAGCGGTAGCAGGAGAGGAAGACCTGCCGGGCGGTCCGGCGCAGGCTTTCGTCCTCCAGGGCCCCGGCGTAGTCCAGAAGCGGGCGGTTCTGCCAGCCGGACGCGCCGCGTTCTTTCTCTTCGTAATCGGGCGCGGGAACAGGATACAGGCAGCGGATCAGGAAGCAGAGATCCTTGATGTCGGTTTCCAGCCGGTCTCTGCCGTTCTTACGGCGGTAGAGTGTGTTTCTGGCAAAAGGCAGGACCGTGACGAGCAGAGCCAGATAGAGGACGGGGATCAGGGCGAGGAAACCGGCGGCTGTCAGGTACCGGAGGTAAACGGTCTCGGACGGGCTGGTTTCCACGATCTTTGGCGTTTCTTCCGGGGAAGGTTCGGAAAGAGCGGGAGGCAGAGGTACAGCGGGCACTCTGGTTCCCGCAGTTTCTTCTTCGGAAGGCTCCGGTTCTTCCGGCAGCAGCAGGTTCCAGCCGGTGGCGGAGGCGTCGGGCCGGATGGCGGTGGGCTCGAAGCGGACCCAGCCGTACCCGTTTATATAGGCTTCCGGCCAGACGTGGGCCTGGTCGCCCATGAGGACGTAGCCGCCCTGTTCGCCCGGCAGGCTGTAATCGCAGAAATAGCCCTCGGCCAGCCGGGCGGGGACGCCGGCGGCCCGCAGCAGCAGGACCATGGCGGAGGCATAGTGGACGCAGTACCCGGTCTGTTTTTCGAACAGGAACGCGTCGGTAAAGTCCACGTAACCGTCGTAGGATACGTCGGTGGAGTAGGGGTACTGGCGCAGATAGCTTTCGACAGCGCGGCAGCGGGCGAAGTCATTGGCGCAGCCCTCGGTGAGCTGAGAGGCCAGCGCGCGGACCCGGTCCGTGGTTTCGCCGGTATCCAGGTACGCGGTCAGATCCGGCTCTTGCAGCGATCCCAGACAGGCATCGTAGTCTTCGCGGGAGATAACATCCGCCAGGGAAAGGCTGTAGAGAGAGGCGGAATAGGCGCTCAGGGCGTCGTAGTCCGGCCAGGGCTCGGAGGCGAATTCGCCGGCATGGCTCAGGATGTCGGCCAGGTAAGGGTTGGCGTAGTCGAAATCCATGAAAGAGACGCGGTAACGGTAGCCGTTCCCGCGGCTTTTTTTGAATGTCCAGCGGTTGTCCAGGGCGGCCATGTCTCGCTCCAGGAACGCGTCAACGCCCAGCGTACAGGCCGGGCGGAACACGTCGCGGGTGCGGAGGAGCCGGTAGGTCAGATCCAGGGAACAGACGTGGGAAAAACAGGCGGCCATCTCGCGGGAGACGCCGCGCTGGTAGAGGGCGTTCAGATAGACGGGGTACCAGCTTCCGAGGGGCATCGTCAGGTCGGGCGAATCCGCGCCGGAGGGGACGGTCCAGCGGTTTTCGGAAAAGGTAGCGTATTCCTCGCCGGTCAGATAGAGGTTTGTGCGCGTGCTTCTGGACTGCACGAAAAGCTCCTCGCGGCTCTTGACTGCAAACAGGCCCCCGGACAGATCGGGCAGGCCGTAGCCGCTGCCCCAGCTGCCGGAAAGGCCGGCGGAGGAAAACAGATATTCCAGCTCGACCTGCAGGCCGCGGAACGAATCGGCGGCCCTGCGTCCCAGATTGACGGCGAACTGCCAGTCATAGGGCTCGTCCCGGACGGGGATCGCGAATACGGCCGCCGTCAGGAGCAGGAGGAACGGGAGCAGGAAAAGGCCCTGGGCCCGCCGGGGTCTCCCCGGGGAGCTGACCCATTCCTGCAGAAGAAGCAGCAGAACGAGAGCCGCCAGAAATGGTTGGACGGGGCGGCCGGACAGGAAACAGGCGATAAGCCCCGCGGTTTCGGCGGCGATGAAAAGCTGGCGCAGCCGGTCGCGGGTATGGACAAAACAGCCCAGGTACCAGGCGGCGAGAGCGGCCCAGACCTCCCAGCCGGCCTGCCGGTAGCGGAAGACGGCCAGGGAGAGGAGCGCTGCGGCCGCCGAAGCCAGAAATGACAGTTTCTCCTGTCCGGCGCAGCGTCCGGCGGCGGAAAGCCCCCCAAAGATCGCGCAGAAAAACAGGAAAAACGCCGGGTCCCATTCTGCGGACAGCAAAAGCCGGCCGGTCTCCGCCGCCGCGCAGATCATGCAGAGGACGGAGATCAGCTCCAGGATGGGATAGGCGAGCTGTCTGTACTTGGATAAGCGGTTCGGTTCCATAGGGTCAGGCTCCATATATGGTGAGAGGGTTCTGGTTCTCACAGTTTTCGTGAAGCAAAAGGACCATGCCGCCCAGACCCGCGTCGTGGGAGTTCAGCCAGGCGGCCCAGTCCATATCGTCTTTGCAGGCGGCGGAGAGCTCTTCCGGCAGGCGTTCATAGAAGCGCTGGAAACTGTCGTAGGAATCGACGGCCGCTTCCTGCATGTCCGTTTTCGGATAATAGAACAGCACGGACTGGTTCTGACGGCAGAAATAGTCGGCGATGGACACGGCCAGTTCCAGAAAAAGGTCCCGGCGGCGGGCGTCTTCCAGGGAATCCGCGGCGCGTTCCGGCAGCAGGAGGACGCGGATCTGTTCCATCTGCCGGGGCTCCGGCTTGCGGACCAGCATCTGGCCGGTGCGGGCCGTATTTTTCCAGTGGATCTGATGCAGCCGGTCGCCGGGGCGGTATTCCCGCAGTTCGGCTCCCAGGGTGGTCTCGGTCAGGTAGGGATTGTTCAGTTCGATGGCGTTGCGCAGATGGTCCAGGTCCAGCAGCGCGTCGGCCCGGTCCGTGATCTGGGGCCGGACGATGGCACGAAACGGCGTGTGGATGCGGCCCGTGAAAGAGAACAGTCCGAAGCAGTCCCGGACCGTGTAGCACACGGCTCCGATGTCGTAGGCTCCCGCGTAGAGACAGACGATCTCCGGGGAAAATTCCAGCCTCTCCCCGGGTTCCAGGGAGAGGACGGCCCCGTCGTCGAACTGCCGGACCAGACAGCGCTCTTTTTCCAGATGGAGGCGGAGACTGACGATCGGGAACGGTCCGGCATTCTCCAGGACCAGTGGGAACAGGACGCTCTCGCTTTTCGTCATCAGATGTACGGACAGTCCCTGGTAGAATTGGAACGCGTGGCAGGCGTAAAACAGGTAGGCGGCCGCCGCTAAGGGGACCAAAAGCAGCGTGTAGACCGCGGCGTAGGGGAGCAGTCCTCCCTGGAAGCTGAACCGGACCAGGGCGGCCGCCAGAGCCGCGGCGTAGAGCAGAAAGCGCCTATGGCGTTTCGCAAAACGGTATATCTTCATGGGCCCTCCTGCAAAGAACTCAGCGGCGGGGGCCGGGGATGGGCACGGCGTTGACCGCTTTATCCACTACCTGGCGGCCGCTGCAGCGGGCCATCCTGGCCTCCGCGGTCAGCACCAGCCGGTGGGGCAGAACGACGCCGGCCATGGCGATGATGTCTTCGGGGATCACGTAATCCCGGCCGTCCAAATAGGCGCGGGCCTGGGAAGCGCGGAGCATGACCAGGACGGACCGGGGACTGGCTCCCCAGCGGGTCTCCGGCTGCTGCCGGGTCTCCCGGACGATCGCTACGATATAACGGATCAGGTCCTCGTGAACGGAGACGCGCGCCGTTTCCTCTTTCATCTCCAGGAGCTCGGCGGCGTTCAGCACGGGTCTTAATGGGACGGAAAGGCTGCCGTCGAGGAAGCGGCGGGCCATTTCCATGGCATCCGGGTCGGAGGGATAACCGACCGACAGCTTCATCATGAAACGGTCCAGCTGGGCTTCCGGCAGCGGATAGGTCCCGATGGCGTCCATCGGGTTTTCGGTGGCGATGACCATAAACGGTTCCGGGATGGGCAGGGAGACGCCGTCCACCGTGACCTGCCGCTCCTCCATGGCTTCCAGCAGGCTGGCCTGGGTCTTGGGGGAGGTGCGGTTGATCTCGTCGGCCAGGAAGATCTGGTGCTGGACGGCCCCCTGGACCAGCTCGAAAGCGCCGGTGGCGGCGTTAAAGACATTCATGCCGGTCACATCGCCGGGCAAAGTGTCCGGCGTAAACTGGAGCCGGGCGAAGCTCAGATCCAGAGACGCGGCCAGGGCCTTGGCCAGCGTCGTTTTGCCGACGCCGGGCACGTCCTCCAAAAGCACATGCCCTCCGGCCAGCAGGGCGGTGACGATATGGTCGATGAGCGGATCCTTGCCGACGATGTGGCGGCGCAGATTCTGTTTCAGCTTGTCCAGTTTTTCTCGGTTTTCCTGATTCATACGGTCCTCCCGGCGATCGAAGCTCCGCAGCGTACCGTTCGCAGGCGTGCGGCGCGGCATCGGGAACCGGACGGACTGCGGACAGGCCGAAACGATCTTTCTGCGGAGCAGTTGTATTAATGAGACTATTATACTATGAAACGGTGGGGATGTTAAGAAAAATTTGGATAACCGTCCATCCTAAGTCTGACAGCGAAAGATGGCGGGGAGAGTCGTTCTGTTCGTTTTTTGAAAATTGAGAGTGCGCGCAGATCGATGGGCCGGGGCGCGTATAAATGACTTGCATTTTGGATAAAATAGCGGGAAAATAGGAAAAAACCTCATAAAAGCAACTGATTTTTGCGGTTTGGTTGACAAAAACAGGAAATCGTTTTATACTACGTATAAATTTATTTTACAGATTTGTTCAGATCAGGATTTAAAATTAAGATATAAGGCGCAAGAGCCGCAGGAGGAAATGATTATGTCAGAAATAATGGAAACGACAGAGGCGATGGTTGGGACGGAGCCGGAGGTAAAACCGGCCAGGAGAACCAGGACCAAAAAAGCGGCCGCGGAGGGGACGGCTGCGGAGACGAAAAAGGCCAGGACGAGAAAGACGGCTGAAAAACCGGCGGAGACGCTCCCGGCAGAGAAGAAGACCAGGACCAGGAAAACCGCGGCGGAGAAAGCAGAGGCGGCGGAGGCGAAGACGGCGGCAGAGCCCAAGCCGGTTACCAGGAAGAGAACCGCAAAGAAAGAAACGGTAAAAGAGCCGGAGACGGCGGTAACCCTGCAGTTCGCGGGTCTGGAATACAAGGTGGCCGATATCGTGGCGTCCGTAAAGGCCGCGGCGTCCGAAACCGTTCCGGCCGGGGAGCTTTCCTCGATCGAGATCTATGTGAAGCCGGAAGAGGGCGTCGCATACTATACGGTAAACGGCGACGGCGGCGAGGACAAAAAGGTGGAACTGTAAACAGAGCCGGAAAAGTTCCGAAAACGGCTGCCTGTGCCGAATTGGCCGGCAGCCGGGATGGTGAAGCGAATATGTTTTAAGCGCGGGGCGTTCCTATGGGGGCGCCTCTTTATGTTAGACAGAGTTTTAGGACGGAATTGTAAGTTATGGTTGAAACGGATGAAAAAAACCGGTATAATTTTGAAAACGGGCGGCATGGGCGATTCGTATGGAGCGCCGTCCGGACCGGCGAACGGAGGACATGGAGGGGAGAGGATAAAAGATGAATGAGCTGCGGGAGGAACTGAAAAAGTATTACGGACCGGACGCGGAGTTTCGGGACGGACAGGAGGAGGCCGTCGCCGGCGTGCTGGCGGGAAAACGGACGCTGGTGGTCCAGAAGACCGGCTGGGGGAAGAGCCTGGTCTATTTCATGGCGACGAAGATGATACGGAAACGGTCGGGCGGGTTTACGCTGATCATCAGTCCGCTTTTGGCCCTTATGAACAATCAGGTGGATTCCGCCGCGAAGCTGGCCCTGCAGGTGCGGACCATCCATTCCGAGAACCGGGAGGACTGGGAGCGGATCCTGGCCGAGCTGGAGCAGAACCGGGTGGACGCGCTGATCATTTCGCCGGAGCGGCTGGCCAACGACGAATTCCGCAGCCTGCTTTCCGGTCGCCTGGCCGCCAGGATCGGCCTGTTCGTCGTGGACGAGGCCCATTGTATCTCGGACTGGGGCCACGATTTCCGGCCGGATTACCGGCGGATCGTGGAGATCCTCCGCCTGCTGCCGTCCAATATACCGGTGCTGGCGACGACGGCCACGGCCAACAACCGGGTGGTGGAGGATATCCGCAGGCAGCTGGGCGAGGACATACAGATCAGCCGCGGCAGCCTGATGCGGGAATCGCTGGCGCTGCAGGTGGTGAAGCTGGATAAGAGGGAGGAACGGCTGGCCTGGATCCTGAAAAACATCGGCCGTATCCCGGGGACCGGCATCATTTATTGCCTGACCGTAAACGACTGCCTGCTGGTTGCCCGATGGCTCGACAGCCACGGGATCCCGTGCGAGAGCTTTTACGCGGCGGTGGAGACCGACCAGGGCAAAAGCAAGGAAGAGATCGTGCGAAAATTCATGAACAACGAGATCAAGGTCCTGGTGGCGACGGTGGCGTTCGGCATGGGCTTCGACAAGCCGGACATCGGCTTTGTCATCCATTTCCAGAAGCCGGGCAACGTGGTGGCCTATTATCAGCAGATCGGCCGGGCGGGGCGGGCTCTGGAGCAGGCGTACGCGATCCTTTTGTGCGGCAGTGAGGACGAGGAGATCCATCAGTATTTCATCAATTCTGCGTTTCCGACCGAGGCCCTGATGAACGATGTGGTCGAGGCCGCGCGGGTCCACGGGGGCCTGAAGATGGCGGAGTTTGAGCGGTATATCAATATGCGGGCTTCGAAGATCCGCGCCTGCGTCAAGTATCTGCTGGTCAGCGGGGACCTGTATAAGGACGGCGCGGTGTACCGCAAGACGCCGAGGCCCTGGAAGCCGGACCTGGAAAAGAGCGCCGAGATCACGCGGATCCGTGAGGACGAGCTGCGGCAGATGAAAGAATTCCAGGATTATAAGGGCTGCTACATGGAATACATCGCCCGGGTGCTGGACGATGTAAACGCCAGGCCCTGCGGGAAATGCGCCAACTGCCTGAAGCGGGACCTGTTCGGGACGGAGCTGGCCCCGGAGGAGATCGAGGCCGCGCAGCGTTTCATCTGCGAGGATTTCAATGTGATCGAACCCCGGAAGAAGTGGCCGTCCGGCATGAACCAGGACGATTCCTCCCGGATCCCGCCGGAATATCAGTGCGAAGCCGGTCTTGTGCTGAGCAATTACGGAAGCGCCGGCTGGGGGAAGCTGGTGTCGGACGGCAAATACAAGGAGAATCATTTTGACGACCGCCTGGTGGAGGCTTCCCGCAGGCTCCTGAAACCGTTTGTTGAGGAGAATGAGATCCGGTGGGTCACCTGCGTGCCTTCGCTGCGGCGTCCGCGGCTGGTCGCAGATTTTGCCGGACGGCTGGCGGCGGCGCTGGACCTCCCGTTCGAGGAAGTGATCGTAAAGACGGAAATCGGTTCCGAGCAGAAAGAGCAGAATACCAGTTATCTCCAGTGCCGGAACGTGTTTTCTACGCTGGAGGCGGCGAAGGCCTACCGGGAGAACGTGCTTCTGGTGGACGATATGGTGGATTCCCGCTGGACGTTTACGGTCTGCGGCTATAAACTCAGGAAGAAAGGGAACGGGAAAGTATTTCCCTTTGCGCTGGCCAATACAGCCGGCAGAAACGGAGATGAAGCATGAAATTTTCAGATAACGCGATGTGCGCGATCCTGCTCTGCTCCTACATCGGTATAAACAAGGACGAAGATCTGAAACCGTTTTCCCTGGGAGAATGGAACGCGTTTCTGGAGCGCGTGATCGCCTGCGGCCTGGAGCCGAGGATCGTCCTGGGACAAACGGAGGAATGGCGGGGGAAGCTCTCCTGCACGGAGGAGGAAGCGGCGCGGATACGGGCCCTCTGCACGCGCGGAGGAAGCGTGGCGTTCGAGCTGGACGACCTGAACCGGAAAGGGATCGAGGTAACGACCTTGTTTGATCCTGCCTATCCGCCGCTTTTGAAGCGGAAGCTGAAGCGGAAGACGCCGCCGGTGCTTTTCTACGCCGGGGATCTGTCGCTGGCTGGGAAAGTGGGCGTCGCCCTCGTGGGTTCCCGCGATGTGGACGCGGCTGGGATGGACTTTGCAGGCTGTTTGGCGGAGAAAGCGGCCAGGGAGAAGCTGGTCGTATATTCGGGCGGCGCGAAAGGCGTGGATACCATTTCCGCGGCGTCCGCGATCGGACACGGCGGCGCGGTGGTGGCTTTCGTGGCGGACGCGTTGATTTCCCGGATACGGAAACGGGACACGGTGGAGCAGATCATGGACGGGAAGCTGCTGCTTTTGTCGGATATGAAGCCGGACGCGGGATTTTCGGCGGCCAGGGCCATGAACCGCAATAAATTTATCTACGCCTCCGCGTACGGCGCGTTCGTGGTCTCTTCCGATTATAATAAGGGCGGCACCTGGAGCGGGGCGACCGAGGCCCTGCGGAACGAGTGGACGAAAGTGCTGGTCTGGGACCATAAGGAATACGACGGGAACCAGAAACTGATCGAGAAAGGGGCCGTTCCGTATACGCTGACGGAAGAGCGGCTTTACGACGTGATCACGAGGAAAGAGGAGACCTTTGAACAGATCCGGATGACATTCGGGCAGGATGGGTCGGACAGATAGCTGGGCGTTGAACAGCTGAATCCGGCAGCGGACGGCGGCGTGAGGACCATGGCGGACGGCCGGGGAATGAATGTGCGGAAACAGGAGAACAGGGAGGAAACAATATGCTGTATGACGGAAAGATATGGATCGGGACGGCCGGAGAGGAGAAGCTGAATATCCTGCCGAAGATGGCGAACCGGCACGGACTGATCGCGGGCGCGACGGGCACAGGCAAGACCGTCACGCTGAAAGTGATGGCGGAATCGTTCAGCGACGCCGGGGTGCCGGTGTTTCTGGCGGATGTGAAAGGCGATCTGGCGGGCATGTGCCGTCCGGGAGCGGACAGCGAGGATATGAGAAAGCGCATCGAGATGTTCGGCCTGGCGGAGGCGGGGTTCCGCTACCAGGCCTATCCGGTCTCATTCTGGGATATTTTCGGGAAGCAGGGCCTGCCGCTGCGGACCACGATCAGCGAAATGGGGCCGACGCTTTTGGCGCGCCTTATGGATCTGACGCCGGCCCAGAGCGATATCCTGTCGATCGTGTTCCAGATCGCGGACGACGAGGGGCTGCTGCTTTTAGACAGCAAGGATCTGCGGTCCATGCTGAATTATGTGGGAGAGCACAATAAGGATTACGCCGCGGCCTACGGCAATATGCCCAGGCAGAGCACGGGCAGCATTCTGCGGAAGCTGGCGGCGCTGGAAGAACAGGGCGGCGAGGAGTTTTTTGGGGAACCGGCGCTGGATATCCACGACTGGTTCCGGACGGATTTTTCCGGAAAAGGCATGATCAATATCCTCCACAGCGAGAGCCTGATCCAGAATCCCATGATGTATTCCACGTTTATGCTGTGGATGCTTTCGGAACTGTTTGAGATCATGCCGGAGGCGGGAGACTGTGAAAAGCCGCGGATGGTATTTTTCTTCGACGAGGCCCATCTGCTGTTCGACGGAGCGCCGAAAGCGCTGCTGCAGAAGATCGAGCAGGTGGTAAAGCTGATCCGCTCCAAAGGCGTGGGCATCTATTTTATCACCCAGAGCCCGCGGGATATTCCGGACAGCGTGCTGGGGCAGCTGGGCAATAAGATCCAGCACGCGCTCCATGCCTACACGCCGTCCGATCAGAAAGCGGTGAAAGCCGCGGCGGATTCGTTCCGCATCAATCCTGAATTTGATACGAAAGAGGCGCTGACGCAGTTGGGGATCGGAGAGGCGCTGGTGTCGTTTCTGCAGGAGGACGGTTCCCCGATGGTGGTGCAGCGCGCCAGGATCCTGCCGCCCCAGAGCCTGATGGGACCGGTCCCTGACGAGGTCCGCCGCTCGGAGATCCAGTCCAATCTGCTGTACGCCAAATACGGGACGATGGTGGACCGGGACTCGGCCTATGAGTTCTTCGAGAGAAAGCGGAAGATGCAGCTGCAGGAGGAAGAGGAGCAGAAAGCGCTGGAGGAAAAGCAGAAAGCCGAAGAACAGGCCGCGAAAGAGGCCGCCAAGGAGGCGGAGCGGCAGGCCAAAGAAGCCGCCAAAGAAGCGGAACGGCAGGCCAAGGAAGAGGCTAAGGAAGCGGAGCGCAAGGCCAAAGAGGAAGCGAAGCAGAAAGAGGCCGCGGAAAAAGCGAGGAAGCGGGTAGTCTCCAACGCGGCGAAGACGGCGGCAGGCACCATCGGGCGCGAGATGGGTAATGAGATCGGCAAGACGCTGGGCGGCAGCTTTGGCAAAAAGCTGGGCGGCAATCTGGGCGCGAACCTGGGCCGGGGGATCCTGGGGACGCTGTTTGGAAGATAAGGAACCGAAATGGGCAGAGCCTAGGTCGCGGCCGGATGCGCCGGACGGCGTAATACGCGGTAACGGCCGGTCTTTCTGCTGGCCGCGGATCGGCCTGTGGCTTGCATATTGTATTTTGTTACCTGGGACAGAAAATGAAATGTTTTTTGCAAGTTGTCTACTAAAATGAGATGTTTTTGGTAAATTGTGCGTCTGCGCGGGCAGTTTAGGGCAAGAAGAGGGCAGAATGATGGATCCGGATGAAGACAAGACTGCAAAATGGACGCAAGAAGGACTGCGGGAGGCTTCACAGTGGGAGCTTCCCGCAGCTTTCCTTGCGCGTATGAAACGGCTGCTGGGCGATGAGTACGGCGCTTTTTTGGAGAGCTTTCGTATGCCCCGGACGATGGGGCTCAGGCTGAACCCGCTGAAACTTGGGGAGCTGCCGGATGGACCGGATGCGGAGAACGAGGCAGCGGAGAAATGGAAAAACGCGGGAGAACGCGCAGCGGCACAGGGGAACAGCGGACAGGCGCAGCTTTCCGGAAAGTTTTTCCTGCGCAGGGTTCCTTGGGCGCGGGAGGGGTATTATTATGATGACAGGACCCGTCCGGGCCGGCATCCGTACCATGAGGCGGGGCTTTATTATATCCAGGAGCCCAGCGCCATGGCGGCGGCGGAGCTTCTGGACCCGCAGCCCGGGGAGAAGATCCTGGATCTTTGCGCGGCCCCCGGCGGGAAGACGACGCAGATCGCGGGCCGTATGATGGGAAAAGGGCTTCTGGTGAGCAATGAGATCCATCCGGCCCGCGCTAGGATCCTGTCCCAGAATGTGGAGCGGTTCGGAGCCGCCAATGTTGTGGTGACGAATGAGTCTCCCGACCGGCTGCGTGAGAGATTTCCTGCGTTTTTTGACCGGATCCTGGTGGACGCTCCCTGCTCAGGCGAAGGAATGTTCCGCAAAGACGAGACGGCGCGGAACGAATGGAGCGAGGAACATGTGCGGCTCTGCGCCGTGCGGCAGGCGGAGATCCTGGACTGCGCGGCCGTTATGCTCCGCCCCGGCGGGAGACTGGTCTATTCGACCTGTACCTTTGCGCCGGAGGAAAACGAGGGCAGCATCCAGAGACTTCTGGACCGCCATCCGGAGTTTTTCGTGGAGAAGACGGCGGGACGCGAGGGATTTTCTGCGGGCCGGCCGGACTGGGCCGGCGGTTGCGGCCGGCCGGAATTGGCGTTTACCTGGCGGATCTGGCCGCACCGGGCCGGCGGAGAGGGACACTACATAGCGGTCCTGCGTAAAAAAGGCGGGGACGAAGCGGAAGCAGACTTTTCCGGACCAGGCAAAGCGGCTCGGCGAAAGAAAGTTCGGACGGAAAAGGAGCCGCAGGCCGCCAATTCAGAAAAGACCGGACGGAAAGGACCGAAAGACACGCGCCGCAGCGGCAGTCCGGCGGAGGCGCTCTGGCGCACATTCTGTAAGGAAAATCTTCTCGAAAACGGGTCTGACGGCGGCGGACCCTGCGGGGAACCGTTCTTTTGCGGCGAGACGGAGCCTGTATCCGAAAACGGCTGGACATTCACGCAGTTCGGCGATCAGCTCTACTCTCTTCCCGCCGGGATGCCGGATTATGCGGGGCTTCGGGTCCTGCGCCCCGGCCTGCATCTGGGGACCGTAAAAGGCAGCCGTTTGGAACCGTCCCACGCATTGGCGCTGTATCTGAAAAAGGAGCAGGTTCGGCGCTGCCGTGAGCTGACAGAAGAAGAAGCCGCACGGTACCTGCGCGGTGAGACGATCGCGGCGGAGGACAGACAGGCGGACGCGTCTTCGGACGGCTGGACGCTGATGCTTTTGGACGGCTGGTCCCTGGGCTGGGCAAAACGGGTAGGAAACGTTTTAAAAAACCATTATCCGAAAGGGCTCCGCAGGATGGGATAGGTGACTTCATATTGTTTTCGGAGCGCGGCATGATTTTGGTCATGCCGCAGATTTGTTTATTACCGGCTTCTTTTGTGGGATCCACATATTCTTATGCGGTAAGTAATGCGGTTAGATTTCTTTGCATTTGAGTGGTATAATGTTAAATGTCGGAGATAGCTGCCCAAGAATTTGGCATTTGAATTATTTCTTACTTCCATTGCTGGTTTTGAAAGGAGGTAGATATTATGACGTTAGGAAATCTGTCAATAAAAAATAATCCGATGATTTCAGCCATTTATTTTGCTTTACTGCAAAGCGGGTACAACTATTACTCTTTTGAGCGTGACACGGAAGCAGTAAACAAACTTCACAGCTTTATCTCATCTGGAAATTGTAAATATCCCTTTTTTTCAGAGACAAGGCAAAACAGTTGTGAAGTTTATCCGTATTGGCCAAGAGCAGCTATGTTGGAAACCGCTACTTTCTTTATAGATTTGTCTCAAGCACGTTTCATCAATTTTGAGGAATACAAAAACATAATTTACTTAGCCAAAAACATATCTGACGCTGAAAGAAATCAAAAGTTTTGGAAATGGATTTTACAGTTCCCATTGGCTTTACAACAAGTCATGCAAAGCGATTATTTCCATCGCTATTTGGAATGGGAAAACAGATGGATCGAGGCACAGAATCAGATCTGCAAAAAGGAGTTAAGAAATATTTCAAATATTCTCGATGTTTGCAAGGAGAAGTTTGGATCACCTTTTGAGAGCATACAAATTGTTATCAATCCGATTAAATGTGTGTATTCGTCAGATTATCACAACATTGACGGCGACTTAACAATTTGTTTGGGCGAGCTTAGAGAAGATTCAATTATACACGAGTTTACTCATCACATTGTACACCCGGCGATCGAAAAACGAAAAGATGATATTTTGCGTTGTTCCCTCGAAAGGCTTGATGTTGATGCTTCCTATTTTCTGGATGGAGATGACGAGGGAAAATGGAATGCTTTTGAAGAATATATGGTGCGTAAACTTACGGCTAAAATAGTGAGCGGAGACATTCCGGATAATATAAATAACTTCTTCGATTGTGAAATGAGAGAATTGGTGGAATAAGGCTCCTGGAAACCCTTTAGGAACTAAAAAGCGCACGATACATGGCCGCCAGACCTATGTATAGAAGTTCGCCTTTTAGTTCCTAAAGGGTTTTGCAGTTTCTCAACGGGAATTTAGCGATTCAGCCATTCTTTTAGTCTAATAAGCACTTCTTCTTTATCTTTAACAGGTATTACCCCGCTCTT
>CANQYH010000056.1 GCA_947628025.1 uncultured Lachnospiraceae bacterium
GGCTACAACCCGGATAAGACGATCCTCAAAGACATCAGCCTCTACGCGAAGCCGGGGCAGAAGATCGCGTTTGTCGGCTCCACCGGTGCGGGCAAGACCACGATCACCAACCTGATCAACCGGTTCTATGATATCCAGTCCGGCACGATCACCATCGACGGCGTGGATATCCGGCACCTGAAAATGGATAACCTGCGGCAGAATATCGCGATGGTGCTCCAGGATACCCATCTGTTCACCGGCACGGTCCGTGAGAATATCCGTTACGGCCGGCTGGATGCGACGGACGAGGAGGTCATCCAGGCCGCGAAAACGGCTTCGGCCCATTCCTTTATCATGCGTCTGCCGAAAGGCTACGACACCGAGCTCACCGGCGACGGCGCGAACCTGAGCCAGGGCCAGCGGCAGCTGCTCAATATCGCCCGCGCGGCGATCTCCAAAGCGCCGGTCCTGATCCTGGACGAGGCGACCAGCTCTGTCGATACCAGGACCGAGAAGCACATTGAACACGGTATGGACCGGCTGATGAAAGACCGCACGACCTTTGTGATCGCCCATCGTCTTTCCACGGTCCGCAACGCCGATGCGATCATGGTGCTGGAGAAAGGCGAGATCATCGAGCGCGGCGATCACGACGATCTGCTGGCGCAGAAAGGCCGGTACTACGAACTGTATACGGGACTTACGGAACTGGATTAAAACAGGACCTGCTTAACTGAAAAATGCCGCTTTTTGCGGATCGGCAGAAGAAAAGGCCGATCGCGGAAAGTCTGCGGAAAAGGATGCCTGTCGGCTGCCTGGATTTCCGGATCGGAGATCTGCGGCCGGCAGGCGTCCTTTTTGTCTTGCTACGGGCGCAACTTTATTTGACTTTGCGCCGCAAATACGTTATAATCAGCGTATAGACAGAAAATAACGGACATGAAAAATGGGAAACGGTTCCGGCTATGGCATCGTACTGCGATGCCGCAGACGGAACCGAAACGATGCGGTATGATACGATCCTGGGAGAGTCCGAAGTGATCCGCGGGCGGGGAAACTGTGGGAAAACGTCGCCTGCGGCTTTCGGCCGGAACCATGGAGAATAGTACGCAGGGGGGAAATTATGGCAAAAAAAAGAGCGACATCCAACGACGTGGCGCGCCTGGCAGGTGTGTCCCAGTCTGCGGTATCTATGATCTTAAATAATTATGAGAATATTCAGTTTTCACCGGAGACGGTCCAGCGCGTGAGGGACGCCTGCGTGGAACTGGATTACCGCATTCCGTCCGCGCGCAGGGGTCGCAAGGATGAGGCGCGGAATAAATTTCTGATGGCGATGTGCCCGTCTTACAGCAATCTTCATTATATTGGTCTTCTGGAGGCCATCGGGAAACAGGTGAAAGCGCGGGGATATACGCTAACGGTGTTTACCAGCGGGCGGGATCCCGCCCAGGAAAGCCGGTTTGTGGATCTGGCCCTATCTGCGGAGGCCGCCGGGGTGCTCCTTTTGTATAAACCCGTGAATACGGGCGTTTTAAAGAGGTTTAAGGGCCGGTTGCCCGTAGTGGCGATCTGCGACAAGGCAGAGGTGATGGACATGGACATCATCGAGCTGGACAGTGAAAAGCTGGGCACGATCATCGCCGAGCATCTGCTGAAACTGGGCCACCGGAAGATCGCCTATGTTTCCACGGATCTTTCCGAGCATTTCGTTCCCAGGCGGCTGCGACTGCAGGGGATGCAGAAAGCGTTTTCCCAGGCCAATGTCAGTCCGTTTAATATCGTGACCTGTACGCTGGAGAGCGAGAATATTCATGCGGTTGGCATGTCTTCCTATGAGACGGGGTACTGTCTCGGAGGGATAGCGGTTGAAAAGTATCCGGATATCACGGCCCTGGTGGGGATGAACGATATGGTGGCGATCGGGATCATGGATGCGCTGACGGTGAAGAATTATAAGATTCCGCTGGATTATTCTGTCTGCGGGTGCGACAATACGCTGATCGCCCAGCTGCAGACGGTTTCCATGACGACGGTGGAGCATTTTGTGGCTCACAGGGGACGGGAGGCCGTGGATCTTTTGATCCGCAAAGTAGAGGAGGGCGGCATCGACAGGGAGAAACGGCCGGCCAGCGCCGTGCGGGTGGAGTTTGTGCCCCAGCTGATCGCCCGCGGTTCCACGGGGCCGAACCGCAGAAAGAAAGCGAAAGAGTCTGCGCAGCCCGACGGCTCTGGCGGGATGAAGTGAACGGAGCGTCCGCCGGGCCGCCAGGCGGCAGAAGACCATTTCAGAAAAGGAGGCAGCCGCCTGCTTCCGGTCAGACGGAAGCAAGCAGCGGCTGGATGACTTTAGGGAAATCCTGGTAATGATCGATGGTCAGATAATTAAAATCGGAACGATAGACCGGCTCGTCATTTCCTCCGAGCCCATAATCGTCGCCGATATACACGACGCTTTCGTGCGGCAGTCCTCTTTCCTGACAGTAAAGGTCGAGCGCGTAATACTTATCGTAGGGTTTGGGCGCCATATCGAAAGAGGAGGATCCTCCGACAAAAACATGGTAGTCCGAAAACGCATCGGCGACCGCGCCGTATATTTTTCTCCTTTTTATGCGGTCGGGATCGAAAGCCAGTTTATCCGCTGCGTTTGCTGCTGTGCCGAGCAAAGGAAGCGTGAGACATCCGGAGGGATGGAACTCCATGCTGCCGCCGCTGTAAACGGTATAACCGTATGCTTCGCGGATCAGGGACGCTTTCCGTTCGATCTGCTCCCTGTCATCTGCGGCAACGCGGATATCCCGCACCAGGCGGATCTCTTTTGTATCGCGGTCGTATTCGCCGTACTGCATCCCATAGTTGCCGATGATATCGACGGGATAATGTCCCATTTGATTAAAAATACGGCCAACTTGTCCGGCCCCCACGATCAGCAGCGAGTGCCGCTTGCCCAGACGGTCAAGCGCCTCTTTGTGGGCCGCGTCAAGCGGCTGCTTATGCTGCGTCAGCGTGCCGTCCAGATCCATGGCGATCAGCTGTATATTCTTTCTGTTCATGAACGTTTGCCTGTCCCTTTCTGTTTGGTCAGATGACCGCCGGGAGTTTGTCCTGGCCGTCCGGCGAGGTCTCTGTTTTCCCAACGCGGTATATTTGGTCGATAGTGAGATGAAGACAATTATAAAGGGAACAGTAAAAAAATCAATAGACAGTCAGAAACAGACTATTAAATTGACAAGTTATCTGTATTTTCTGGCGAAACGGTCAAAAACAGTCATTTGTGAGGTGTGGATATGCTGAAAAATGAACGTGAGTGCGAGATCATCGAAGCGCTGAAAGACAGAGGAGGCCGGATCGGCGTAAAAGAGCTGTGCTCCGAGCTTTATGCCAGCGAATCAAGTATCCGGCGCGGTCTGGCTGCATTGGAAAACAGAGGACTGATCAGGCGTACCCGCGGCGGCGCGGAGCTGCTCGCGGATTATTCCGGCGTCGTCGAGTTCCGCAAGCGTACCTGCCATAATGTGGAAGCGAAAAAAGCGATCGCCGAAAAAGCGGCGCGCCTGATCGAGGATGGGAACGTCCTTTTTCTGGATCAGTCTTCCACCTCGTTTTATCTTGCCCGGGCGATCATGGACCGGAATTCCCTGACGGTCGTCACTAACAACGTCGAGATCATCAGTCTCATGGCGGATACCAGGATCAGAACGATCGCGTCGGGGGGATATCTGAGCGGAGAAAACCGCGTCTGCCTGCTGGGAGCGGATGCGCAGTATATTTTTGAGCACATGTTCGCCGATCTGGTGTTTTTTTCCGCAAAAGCCCTTTCGGACGAGGGGATCGTTTACGACTGTACGCGCGAAGAAGTGCTGGTCCGCGGGGCCATGATCCGCAACGCCCGGAAAAAAGCGTTTCTTTGCGACAGCGAAAAGTTCCATACGCGCGCGGTCTTTAAACAATGCGCGCTCGGCGATCTGGATTATCTGATCAGCGAAGACCGGGAGGCTTCGGAAGCGTACCGTGCATGTGCGAAATCGCTGACGATTTTGTGAGGCCGTCCGGACCGGAGAAGAAAAGTTTCAAAAAATATTAATAATATTATTAGGGGCCGGAAAATGACGTGTTTTAGCGAGGTCCGGTAAAATAGCAAAAATTTAAGTGAAAACGAATGGAGAGGGAACGGATTGCTAATAGTATTAGTAATAATACTATTAGAACCGTTTCTTTTTTTGTTACATACTAATTTTTTGCGTCTTTTGTGAATGTTGACAAAAAATAAGAATCATTTATAATTAAAATCAAGACAAATCAGACAAAAATTCAGGGAGAAAAAACATGAAACTAAAACCGGAATGTTTTGTTTTACAGGATTATCTCCACCAGACGTTCACCTGCAGCTGCGGAAAGATACACCATACAGATTTGGAGAGGATCCTGCTGGAGGCGGGAGCGGTCAGAAAAGTTCCGCAGCTGATCCGGGAACTGGGGTACCGCAAAGTATTCGTTGTTTCGGATCAGAACACCAGGCGGGCGGCGGGAGAGCAGATCGAGAAGATCCTGACGGAGGCGGGGATCCCTTTCGTATCCTATTGTTTTTCCCAGGATCCTTTGGTGCCGGACGAGTACGCGGCGGGAGAGCTGCTGATGCGCTTCGATCATGAATGCGATCTGGTTCTGGGCATCGGCACGGGGACGGTCAACGACCTGTGCAAGTTCATGAGCTATCAGCTTGGACGGAATTACTTCATCTTTGCGACAGCTCCCTCGATGGATGGGTTCGTTTCCAGAGGGGCGGCGCTGATCGACGGCAATATGAAGATCACCCATGACGCGCACGTCCCTCAGGCGGTGATCGGAGATGTGGATATCCTCGTGCAGGCCCCGATGGAGATGATCGCGGCCGGCGTGGCGGACGTGATGGGGAAATATACCTGCCTCTGCGACTGGCGGCTGGCGCACACCGTGACAGGCGAATACTTCTGTCCGGAGGTAGAAAAGATGGTGCGGATCGCCCTGAAACGGATGATGGATCAGGTAAAGTACATAAAAACCAGGGATCCGGCGACGGTCGAGGCGGTGATGGAAGCGCTGGTCTTGACCGGTATCGCCATGAGTTTCGTAGGGAACTCGCGGCCTGCTTCCGGCTGCGAGCACCATATATCCCATTACTGGGAGATGATGTTTTTGTTTGAGGGGCGTCCGGCGGTTCTTCACGGAACCAAGGTAGGCATAGGGACGGTGATCGCGGCCCGGATGTACCGGCAGTTCCTGATCCAGAAAGTGGACTACCGGGAAGCGGAGAGAAAAGCGGACAGCTTCGATCCGGGCAGATGGGAGGCCGAGATGCGGAAGCTGTACGGGCCGGCAGCGGACGGCGTTATATCGCTGGAACACGCCGAACGGAAAAACGCTCCCGAAAATGTAAAGGTCCGTCTGGAAAAGATCCGGGAACATATGGACGAGATCCGGCGTATGATCGACCAGATGGTTCCGGCCGCAGAATCCATACGGGAGACGCTGGCTGAATTGGGAGCGCCTGTCAGTTTCGCACAGTTTGGGATCGGCCGCGAGGCGGTGACGGACAGCATCAGGGTAGCCAAGGAGGTCAGGAACCGCTACACGCTTCTGCAGTTTTTATGGGATCTGGGACTGTTGGAGAAGATGGCGGAGGAGAATGGAGACGATATGGCCGGCGGCGGCGCGGAGGTGTCCGTGATCCGGATACAGCCGGACAAACGGCGGCACGTCTCAGAAGCGGCCGGCGGCATATAACCGGAAGAGCGGTGAGAGTTATATGGAAAAGAGAGGGGATATGCAGTTGAAAAAAGGGAAAAAGACAGCGAGGAAAGTCTGGAAAGCCAGATATTTGTATCTGATGCTTGTACCGCTTTTTATATGGCTCATCATATTTCATTACGGACCGATGTACGGGATCCTGCTGGCGTTTAAGAAATACAGGGCCAATGCGGGAATCTGGGGAAGCCAGTGGGTCGGCCTTGCCAATTTCAGAAGGATTTTTATCACGCCGGATTCGCTGAAAGCCATCCGCAATACCGTGCTGATCAGTCTGGGCCGCATCGTGTTCGGGTTCCCGCCGCCGATCATTCTGGCGATTTTGATCAATGAGATGCGCGGGAGAAAACTGAAAAAGGTGTATCAGACCATTTATACGTTTCCTCACTTCCTTTCGTGGGTCGTGGTCGGCGTGATCATGACGAATCTTTTGTCCACGAATGGAGCGGTCAATACGCTGATGGCCGGTCTGGGAATGGAGAAAGTTAGTTTTTTGACCGACAAGACCTTGTTTGTAGTGATGATGTTCATCACGGGGATATGGAAAGGCGTCGGCTGGAGCGCCATCATTTATATGGCCGCGATCGCGGGGATCGACCCGGCGCTTTACGAAGCGGCCAGGATTGACGGAGCGTCCAGGCTGCAGCAGATCCGCTATATAACGCTGTCCGGTATCAGCGCTACCATTTCCATCGTTTTGATCCTTCAGATCGGGCAGGTCATGAACGCCGGATTCGACCAGATATTCAATATGCGAAACGCTACGGTTGCCGGGGCAGTGCAGATCCTGGATACGTACGTTTACGATATCACGTTTGAGGCGACTCCCAACTACGGTTTTTCCACGGCGGTAGGCCTGTTTAAATCGGTGATCAACTTTACGCTTTTGATGACGGCGAATGTGGTCGTAGGGCGGTTGACCGGCCAGAGGCTTTACAGCAGCGAATAGGAGGGGACGAAATGAAGAAGAAGAAAAGAAAAAAATATGACGGCATGGATATCTTCTCCTTTGTGGCGCTCACGCTTCTTGCCATGTCTATCGTGATACCGTTCTGGAACGCCGTGGTGATCTCGTTTGAGACAAGCTCGGCGTATCTGAACAAGCCGTTCTCCTGGCTGCCAGGCGAGTTCACTCTGGCGAATTACCAGGAGCTGATGAGGCAGGGAGAAGGGCTGGTCCGGGCCTATATGAACACGATCAAGGTAACGGTGATCGGCGTAGCGGCGGGTATGAGCATCATGGTGATGTCTGCCTATGCGTTTTCCAGAGAGTTCCCGGGGAAAAAGGGCCTGTTTATGGTAATGCTCTTTACCATGTATTTTGGAGGCGGTCTGGTGCCGACCTATCTGCTGATTAAGAATCTGGGACTGATAGATACCCACGCCGGGGTCATTCTGCTGGGACTTTCTTCTACGTACAACATCATCGTTATGCGGAACGGGTTCCAGAGTATCCCGGTCGAACTGTCAGAGGCCGCGGTCATCGACGGGGCCAGCGATCCGGCGATCTTTTTCAAGGTCATGCTGCCTCTCCAGAAGCCCATGATCGCCACATTTACGCTGTTTACCGCCGTGGGCTGCTGGAATAACTGGTACTGGCCGATGCTGATCCTGAATTCCAGATCGAAAGTCCTGCTTCAGATCTTTTTAAGATCGCTGATCAACGCCACGTCTGCGCTGACACAGCAGGAAATGATCGAATCGGCGGATGCGATCCGCTCCTACTCGCTGGGAATCCAGATGGCCGCCGTATTTATGGTGGTGCTGCCGATCATGCTGGTGTATCCGTTCCTGCAGAAGCATTTTGCAAAAGGGATGCTCGTCGGCGGGGTGAAAATGTGAGAAAGCCATGCCGTGTGCCGCCTGAGCGGAGTCTTATTCGCTCTTCGGACCGACGCGCGGGCTTTATATATAGTTACTGTCAACCGAAAAAAGAAAACAAAGAGATCAGGAAACGAAGAGAAAGGGGTATTATGATGAAAAAGAGGATTGCTGCATGGATATTTGCGGGGCTGTTCGCGGCGTCTGCGCTGACGGGATGCGCAGGAAAAAATAATACGGGAGGAGAGACCACGACGGCCGCTGCGACGACGAAAGCGGCGGAAACAACGAAAGCGGCAGAAACGACTGCGGGCGCGGCGGAAACGGCCGCGGCAGAGACGACAACGGAGGCGGCACAGACGGAACCGGAGGCCAAAACGTATGACGAGCATCTCGATCTTACGATGACGAATCTGTATAGCCGGAATTACGCGGCCAGCGGCGTGGATCCGACGCTGAGCGGCGCTTACAAATGGATGAGCGAAAAGTTCAACGTGGACGTGGAGTTCTGGGTAAATCCCAGTTCTGAGGCGTCGCAGAAATGCAGGACCTGGATCAACGGCGGCACGATGCCGGACGTGATGATGTGGGAAGGTTTCAAGGCCGACGAGTATTTTGATTATGCGGATCAGGGACTGATTGCGCCGCTGCCGGACGGTTGGGAGCAGAAATGGCCCACACTGGCGGAAACGATCGAAGCCACCGGATATAAGGATGTTTATACGATCGACGGGAAGCTTTACATGGTCATGGTTCCATTCTATAAGAACGGCCTCCAGGTGAAAGAGGGAGGAGGAATGGATTTCCCGGATCAGTATCATATCATGTACCGCAAGGATTGGGCGGAGCAGGTAGGGATGCCGGATCTGGCGCCGGATCATATCATTAAAATGTCCGATATGAGGGAGTATCTGGTGAAAGTAAAAGAAGCCGGGCTGACCGATATGCCGATGGCCAATAACACGACGAATCTGTTCGGGTTCTTCTATGTAGGCACCGGGATCAGCAATCAGGCTTTCAGCGAGACGGACGACGGATTTGTCTGGGTGCTGAGCGAATACCCGAAGCTGATCTCCGTCTGGCAGGACTGGTACCAGGCGGGCCTGCTCGATCCGGATTTCTTCAGCAAGACCGGAGGAAACTATGAGACGGACCAGATGTTCGTGGACGGCAGGATCGCCGCGATGTATATGAACAATTCATTCATGTACAGCATCCATGAATTTGGAACCAATGAGCTGACGGAGAGTTTTGGAGAGATGTATGACTGGGCGGTGGTCCAGGCGGACGACGGCGTGATCTATACGAATGTATCCGGCAATCTGGCAGGATATCTGGCTTTTCGTCCGGACATTGAACCGGAGAAGATGGAGAGGATCCTGGATATGATGGAATATTCCTGCACGGTGGAGGGCGAGATCGCCAAGACCGACGGCAGGCCGGGCGAGGACTGGTGGTTTGATGAGGACGGCAATTTCGTGGCCTATACGGACGAGCATCCCGATGCGGAAGCTCCCAGTTCCTATCAGATCTTTGCGACGTTCGGCATCAACGGCGAGGACCGGCAGATGGTGCAGTACCCGAACGATCCCACGATTCTGGCCAGGGTGGACATGTTTAACATCAAACAGGGAGAAGATGTGGTCGCGGCCCGCAAATCCCTGAATTACACGAATTTCACCGGCGAGAGCAAATCCAATTACTCGGTGCCGTATTCGAATAAGGTAGTGGAGATCGTCGTTAATAATCTGGATGTGGAGAAAGAGTGGGCAGACTTTGTGGAGCAGTATCGGGGCGTATGGGAGCCGCTGCTCAACGATCTGAACGAGACGTACGGATATTAAAGACGCCGGCCGGCTCAGCGCGGACCCGGGAACCGTTCCCGGAGGAAGCGCAGCATCGATGCAGACGAACGGTTAGCGCGTGGGAAAGAATAAGGAGAGTGCGTATGAAAACGCGCTCTCCGGTTTCTTCCTGAAAAGATAATTTTAGGATCGGATTCTGCGATATGTGGAGGTATGGACATGAAAAAGCTGGAGATCGGCGTATGTACCAGCGTTTGGTACGAGGATGAACATCTGGAAGAAAGTCTTCGTTTTATTCGGGATTGCGGATTCGAAGCGATCGACTTTAGTTTCGACAGGCTTTACAACAGCACGCTGGATAAGGAAAAACTGACTTCTTTTTATGACCGCAGCAGAGAGGAGCGGGAGGCGTATTTCAGGCGGGTGAAAGAGGCGGTGGAAAAATACGGCCTGCATATTTCTCAGGGTCATGGGCTTTTTCCGATATATGTTCCGGGAGATGAGAGAGGAAACGCGTACCGGACCCAGGTTACCAATACGATGATAGAGGCCTGTTCCTATCTGGGCTGCAAATATCTGGTGGTGCATCCGTGGGCAGGCGGGAAGATGACGGCGGAGGAACAATTTAGGATCAACCGGGATATTTACCGGGGCCTGATGGATACCGCGAGGCGCTGCGGGGTTACGATCTGCCTGGAGAACCTGTATTTTATCTGTGACAATGCAAGAGAGACCTGCCAGTATATCGACGATCTGAATCAGGATGCGGGAGCGGAACTTTTCGGATTTTGTTTTGACGTGGCCCATGCGAACCTGATGATCAATAATCTTTACCAGTATATCACCCTGCTGGGAGACAGGCTGAAAGTCCTGCATATTCATGACAATGACGGGACCAACGATACCCATATGCTTCCTTTTACCCAGGTGAAAAATGTGCGCAAACTTGCGCTGGATTGGGAGGGCCTTATCAAAGGGCTGCGGGACGCCCATTTTGAGGGCTGTCTTTCCTTTGAGACGGTTTTTGGACTCGAGGTCCTGCCGCCGGAGATGCGTCCTGCCGGGCTTCGTTTCGTCTTCGCCGCAGGAGAATATCTCAGAAAACGGATCACCGAGGAATGAGCCGTTTGCGGGATCTTTAAGACGGGCCTTGCGGAGAGGAGAGACGATTATGAGAAAGGGTATGATCAGAATAGGAGCGGGGTACGTTCTCTCTGTGATCCTGGCGCTTGGTATGATGTGCGCCTGTCAAAAGGATGGCGGAGGGGTACGGGAAGAGCCGGCAGTCGGGACCGAAGAAAGCGCGGGGCCGGAGGAGACGTCGGTCCCTGAGACAGAAGAAAGCGCGGAGCCGGAGGAGACTTCGGCTCCTGAGACCGAAGAAAGCACGGGGACGGAGAAGACTTCAGTCCCTGAGACCGAAGAAAGCACAGAACCGGAGGAAGATGCGCCGGTGTATCCGGATTTTTCCGACGACCAGGCGGTCCGGGAATTCCTCAGCGCAAAAGATTTTCTGGATCATCTGCCGATAGCCCCGCTGTCCGGCGTGAAAGAGGACGGAGGAAATGCAAGGCTGGAGCTGGGCGCGAACATCCAGGGCGGCTGCACTGACGGAACGTATTTTTATCAGGCCGTGCATTTCCCTGTAAAGAGGACCGACGGGCGGCTGTCGGACATTTTGTATAAGATCGATATGTCCACATGGGAGGTTGCTGCCAAGAGCGAGTATCTGCCGCTGGATCATGCAAACGGCATAACCTATAACGGAAAGCTCCATCAACTGGTCGTGGCTCATATGACGGGAAGCGACGGCGCCGCGGCGGACATCTCGTTCGTTGACCCGGATACGCTGGAATTGATTGAGACGAGGCGGCTGGATGTCGGTATCTCGGAGATCGCCTATAATGAGACGCGGGATCAGTATGTGGTCCGGCGTAATAATCCCTATGGTTTCCTGATCCTGGATGCGGACTTCAGGATCGTCAGCACGTACGACGGCAACGGGATCGGCCTGGGACTGCAGAGCCTGGATTGTGACGACGATTACATTTACATCGGGGATACCGGAGTGACAGGAAAATACGGTACGGAGGCGGTAAAGATCTATGATTGGGACGGAAAGCTGAAAGGGATCTTCCGAATCGCCGAGGAGATACGGGGAGACGCCGTGTCCTGCAGCGAGCATGAAGCGCTGTTCCACGCGGACGGTCAGTATTATGTGACGCTTTTTGCAGGCGGCTGTCAGGTGTTCCGCGTCGCGTATGACTGGGAGCTTTTGCGGTAAAAACCCAAAAAGAGGAGGAGCATAATGACAATGAACAAACAGGGGATCGTGATACATCCGGAGGAGCTGACGGATTCCATGATCGGTATGCTGAAAGGTACCTGCATCAATGTGCTGGGACTGCATCCGGTCGGCGGGGCCCGGGCGGATGAGAAGCTGAGAGGGTTTTTAACGCTGTTTTCTTCGGAAACGTTTCAGGAAAAACTGAAAAAGGTAAGGGAGTTGGGGATCGCGGTCGAATATGAAATGCACGCCCTTTCCTGGATGCTGCCCAGGGATCTGTATGAGATACATCCGGAATGGTTCCGGGAAGATAAAGAAAAAAAGCGGGTCAGGGACTTCAATATGTGCGTTTCCAATGAGGAGGCGCTGGAGTATATAAGCGGCCGGGCGGCGGAACTGGCCTCCCTGCTGAGGTCGGATACAGGGAGATATTATTTCTGGATCGACGACGTTAAGGACGCGTTCTGCTGCTGTGAAAAATGCCGTCGCCTGACTCCGTCCGACCAGGCGATGCTCCTGTATAACGCCATATTAAAAGGGATACGGCGGGCAGATCCAAACGCCAGGCAGTGTTATCTGGCCTATCTGGATACGATGGAGGTCCCCCGTACGGTGCGTCCGGAAGAAGGAATATTCCTGGAATTTGCGCCCATGTACCGGGACACGAAAACGCCGCTTGGCGAGAACCGCTGCGAAGAAAATCAGAGGTACGTCCGAGATCTGGGCCCCTTGCTGTCATATTTCGGGAAAAAGGATTTCCAGGTTCTGGAGTACTGGCTGGATAATTCCTTGTTTTCGGGATGGAAGAAACCGCCTAAAAAAATCGCGGTCGATCTGGATACGATCCGGGCGGATATCCGATTCTATCGGGAGCGAGGGGCGGAGGGGATCACGACCTTTGGCTGTTATCTGTCGGACGATTATCAGGAACTCTATGGGAAGCCGCCGATCGGCGAATATGCCGGGTGCTTTCTGCAGAAACCTGCAGCAGACAGCGCAGAGGAAAACAGAACGTAAAGGAGAAAAACCGCGTGGGAACAGAACATTGTGAGCAGATCGACCGGGCGCTGGAGGCGTTTCTGCCTGCGGGAGCGGTAAAAAAATACGGGCGGTACGGAAACGGTCATATCAACGATACGTATCTGGTAGAATGTATTGGGGATCATCCGCGTTATATTCTCCAGCGCGTCAATCGGGAAGTATTTAAAAATATGAAAGCCTTAACCGGCAATATGAAGCTGGTGACAGAGTTCCTGAGGAAGAAGATCATCGCCGGCGGCGGAGATCCGGACAGGGAGACCCTGAACCTGATTCCCGCCGGGAATGGAGAGAAATTTTTCTTTGACGAGGACGGCTGGTGTTGGCGGATGTTTTTGTTTGTAGAGGGTTCGGTCTGCTACGATCAGGCGGAAACGCCGGAGGATTTTTACCGAAGCGGACAGGGGTTCGGCCGTTTCCAGCGGATGCTGGCGGATTTTCCGGCGGACCGGCTGCAGGAGACGATCCCGGATTTTCATAATACGCCGAAACGACTGGAAGCGCTGAAATCGGCCGCGGCTGCGGATGTTTGCGGCCGTGCGGCTTCGGTAAAGAGCGAGTTGGAGTTTGTCCTGGCCCGGGAGGACATGGCCCATATTGCCATGGATATGCTGCGCCGAGGGCGGCTGCCGCTTCGCGTCACGCACAACGATACGAAGCTGAACAATATTTTATTTGATGCCTGCACGGGAGAAGCGCTCTGCGTCATCGATCTGGATACGATCATGCCGGGGCTTTCGATTTTCGACTTTGGGGATTCCATACGGTTTGGGGCCAATACAGGCGCGGAAGACGAGAAAGACTTAAACCGCGTGTCCCTGTCCCTGGAACTTTATGAATGTTTTACCAGGGGGTTCCTGGAAGGGTGTCAGGGCAGTCTGACCGGCGAGGAGATTCGGATGCTGCCGGCAGG
>CANQYH010000057.1 GCA_947628025.1 uncultured Lachnospiraceae bacterium
TACCGGCTCGTCCACCATGTCCGGATAGATCATCGCGTCATAGATCTGCGCCAGCTCCGGTCCGATCCGGGAAGCCAACACCTGTTCCGCCGCAAAGGCCCCCATCGTTCGCTGGTAATCTTTATATAGCTGCGAATCCGGCTTCATGTACCGGACGATATTCGCGTAGAGCACCGCCCGGTTCTTCTGGTCCAGATCATGGTCGTAGGAGAAATACCGCAGCACCTCCGCCGGCAGCAGATGATCGTAGGAAGCGGGCAGGGAATACAGGAAATACTCGTACAGCCGGGTCAGGCTGATGCCCTCCGACAGCGCTTTCTCATACCACGGGAAATCCGCTTCCCGCCGGTAATCGCTGCGGATCATCAGTCCGCAGAGCGACTCCAGGATCTCCCGCTCCGGGTGCTTCTCATAAAGCCTGCGCAGCACATAGATCGTAAACGGCTGCGGGTACCGGCTCGTCGCCGCCAGCTTCGCAAAGCGCACCGCCAGTTCCTCCCGGACCTCCGCCCGCTTCACGCCGAAATGCAGGACCTGCACCTCGAACGCGCTGATGGCGATCAGAAGCTGCGGCGCGTCGTTGAAGATCTCCAGGGCATGACGGTACAAAAACGGGCTGTGACAGCCTTTCAGGTACAGCATCCGAATCTTATTCAGCAGCTCTCCCGGATTTTCGAAACAATATTTCTCCTCGCATCTGGTAAAGACGTGGAAGATCAAAAACTCTCCGCGGCCGTCCTCCAGATATTTGCGCGTCAGACGCCCCAGGGAAGCCCAGCGCTCCCGGTCCGGCTCCAACTTCAAATATACGTATTCATACAGGCAATAGAGATCCGGCCTCTCGGCCCGTCCTTTCAGAATCTCGTCCCGGCACTCCGCCAGACACTCTCTGGCCCGCTCTTTTTTTCCGGTCAGAAGATACAGTTCCGCCTCCATCAGGGAGATGCGCGTGGAACGGCCCTGGACCAGACGGACGTGCTCCACCTCCTGGAGCATCTGCTTTTTCAATGTATCCGCGTTCCCCTCGCCGTTTTCATACTGCAGGCGCAGGGACAGGTACCGGGTAAAATGATCATGAGCCACAAAACGGGTCTGCCCGTTGTCGCCGTAGTCCGCCGTCACCAGTTCGCTGTTTTTTTCCGGGCGGCCGTCTTTTTCATTCACCGTGATCCTCACGGTCACGGAAGCGCTCGGCGTCTCAAACGTGATGCTGCCGAAATTCTTTCCGCCGTGGAGCCCGCCGGGACTCAGCTGATACGGAAAGTCCAGGACCCCGTTCTGAAAATCGTCGCTGGTAAAATTTTTCTGCCCCATCTGCAGGAAACTGCCGTCGGCGCTCACGGTCACAGGCAGGTAACCCCAACCGCTCCTGCGCAGCCGGATCGTATCCGTCACGGTCCGTTCCAGATACGGAAACTCCCGGTTCTGGGTCTCCACCGTCAGTTCCACCGGATTTTTCAGCCCCAGCGCGATCAAAAACTGCTCCACCTGCCCGTAACGGCCGCCCCGGCCCAGAAGTCCGTCATACAGACAGCGGATCTTCCGATCCTGCATGAACGGCGCCTGGGTAAAATCACGGTACTCAAAGATGCGGGCCGCGGTCTCGAAATCCTGCCTCGCCAGATTCGCAAAATCTTTCGGTTCTTTCAGTTTCTGCAGGGTCTGTCCCGACGGGCCCGGCTCCACTGTAAAATGATAGGGCAGTTCGATCTCGCCGCTGTTGGTCACGAGGCAGAAAACTCCCTCGATCACGTCTCCCGGCTCCAGATACTCGCAGTCGATCTCATAATTCACATGGTTCCGCAGACCGCCAAAGGATGCGGTCGCCATCCGGACGCGCGGGTTCGACGAATAAGCCAGTCCCTTGATATGCAGGCCGTTCTGACTGGTTATATACAGTTCTTTCTTTTCCAGGCCGCCTGCCATGACCTCCGTATGAATATTTGCCGGCTGAATCTGCAGGCTGGGCGTCTCCATCTCGATGATGCCCTTGGCCAGACGGTTAATGCGTTCTCTCATGTGCTTATCACCTGTCTCATTTGTCAACTAATGTCTCTATTCTAGCACATTTTCCCTTGATTTACTATCCCAAAGTTGATATGATATTAAGGAAAATATACATCGGAGGGGGATCTTATGCTGTCCGAACCGAAGACATTATACAAACTGATGACTCTGTACATGCTGCGGCAGGTGAATTTTCCATTATCCAACGCCCAGCTGACCGATTTTTTCCTGGAACACGAATACACCTCGTATTTTTTGCTCCAGCAGGCGCTCAACGAGCTCCTGGAATCCGGACTGATCCGCACGCACTCCACGCACAACTCCACCCGCTATGAGATTACCCGCGAGGGCGAGGAGACTCTGGACTTTTTCGGGAAAAACATCTCTCCCTCCATCGTCCAGGATATGGACCAGTACCTCAAAGAGAACCGGTTCCAGATTCGCAGCGAAACCGGCATCCTCTCCGATTATTACAAATCCACGAGCCAGGATTTCGTGGTCCACATGGAAATTCGGGAGGGCAAAAGCACGCTGATGGATCTGAGCCTGTCCGTTCCCGACCGGGACAGCGCCGAGACCATGTGCGCTCAATGGTCGAAAAAAAGCTCCGAGATCTACGCTTACCTGATGAAGCAGCTGATCAGCGGGGACGCCTGAGCCTGCGGGGACAAAACCCTATCCGGCGGTTTTGAGGCCGGTCCGACACATATATAACCAGGAGGAAATCACGATGAAATTCCCGTTTAAGACTAAAAAAGAAAAGCTGTCCCCCATCGGACAGATCCAGCAAACGATAAAAAAACAGAAGAAAAAGATCAAGCGCAGGATCCTGCTGAAGCAGGCGAAAGCTCTTTTGACTCTGATGCTTCCGATGGTCCTAGCGTTTCTCGCGTCCGCCGCCGCCAAGACGTTCCTGCGCAGAAAGCTCCGGGAAGCCGCGTCCAGCGTCCCAAATGAGCTGTCCGATCAGGAGACAGGCAGCCAGAGCGCCCCGACCCCTGTCACTCTGGAAACCTCCCGGCCCGAGTTTATCACGCCGGAACCGGCCGACGTTTAAAACGGACAGGGTTCTTTTATGAGCCTCCCGCTCGTCTTCGGCGCAGGAATCTCTCCGGACATGGGAATCCTCCATGCTTCCCTATCCCTGCGGAACCGTTTAATATTATCCGAACGTTCCGCTTCCAGGATCCGTTCCTCCCTTTTTGGGCGGAGACATTCTGTCACAAACGCATATTCTATCGCAAAAACGTGTCCGAATGAGCTTACCGTGAGCAAAAAACGTACTGTGAGTAAAAACGGCAGAAATATTTTACCGCCGGCAGGTGCTGCATCCGTGCCCGCCGCATAAAAAACAGGAACGCGGCAGAAACTCGCTTTCTCGTTGCGCTTTTCTGTCACGCTCCCATAAACTCTCCAAACGCCGTCCCCTCGCGCTTTTCAGAGATCTTTCCGGAACCGGTCGACCTCCTCCGCCAGGAGCTTTACATTCCGCAAAAGCGAATCAAAGATCCCGTACTTATAGAGATTCAGGACTACCAGCCCCACCGGCACCGCCAGGATCATCCCGGAGATTCCCCCGGCTTTAAAACCCAGATACAAAAGGAACAGCGTCGCCAGCGGCGGCACCCCCATCGTATCCCCGACGATCTTCGGCTGGACCACCTGCCGCACCAGCTGGGTCAGCAGATACAGCGCCACCAGCCCCAGCGCATAGGTCCATTCTCCCGAAAGCAGCTTTACCGCCGCCCAGGGAAACAGCGCGGTCCCGGTCCCGAAGATCGGCAGAAAATCCAGCAGCGCAATCAGAACCGCCAGCAGGACCCCGTAGTCCACGCCCAGGATCAGGAATCCCACGGCCAGGATCACCGCCACCACGAACATGATCCGAAACTGCGCCAAAAAATAACCGCCGATCAGGCGCTGCATCTCTTTGCGGAAGAACCGCAGATAATCCCAGACGCCCTGCGGGACCGTCCGGTGCAGCAGCGCGAGGATCTCGTCCCGCTCCACAATGAAAAAATAGGACGACAAAAGCGTCACCACCGAATACACGAAAACCGTCGGGATCCGCTTCGCCACGTTGCCCGCCACGGTCACGGTCGGAAACGCGATCTGCTGGAACAGCTCTCCCAGCGCGCTCCCCAGATTTTCATTGAGGCGTGTAAACCATTCCTGCACCGGCAGCGGCAGAAGCACCAGAAACTTCGCGAGGCCCGAGGCCGCGTTCTGCAGCTCCTCCCTGCCGCGCGCCACGATGTCCGGCAGATCCCGGAACAGGCCCGCGATCTCCAGAAACAGCCGGTTAAAGACCAGATACAAAAGTCCCGTGACCGCCGCCAGCACCAGCACCACGATCAGCACCGAACTGTGCTTGCGGACCAGTTTCAGCCTCTTCTCCAGGAAACGCACCAAAGGATTTGCGATCATCGCGATCACCCAGCCGATCACAAACGGCATGAAAAAGCGCAAAAGCCAGGGCCCCAGCAGGCAGACCAAAAGGATCGCCGCCGCCGGGATCAGGATATTCAAAAGGATCTTCAGGATCCTCGTTCCCTCCGTCATTCTGTCATCACCTTCTGCTTACATAACTTCCCAGGAATTGAAATAATGCTTCCATCTCTTCTTCCGTACCGACCGTCACGCGCAGATAATCCGAGACTCTGGGGCCGCGAAAATGCCTCACGTAGATCTGCTGCTCCCGCAGGACCTCGAACAATTCCTCCGCAGGCACTTTCTCATGCCGGACGAAAAGAAAATTCGCCATGGAATCGGTGCAGACAAACCCCAGACCGCGGAAACGCTCTTTCGCCCGCTCCCGCGTCGCTGTGATCCGGCCCACGGTCTCCCGGAAATACGCCTCGTCCTTTATGGACTCGACGCCCAAACGGATCGACGGCAGATCCATCGTATAGGAATTGTAGGAGTATTTCACATTCTGCATGGCCCGGATCAGAGACGGCGCTCCCATCGCGTAGCCGATCCGCATCCCGGCCAGGCTGCGGGACTTGCTGAATGTCCGCACGACGAGCAGATTCTCATAGCGGTCCAGAAGCTCCCTCGCCGACGTCCCACCGAAATCAATATACGCTTCGTCCACGATCACCGCCACGTCCCGGTTGAGGCGCAAAATCGCCTCCACCTGCTCAAGCGGCAGATAGCAGCCGGTCGGCGCGTTGGGGTTCGGGAACAGCACGCCGCCGTTTTCCCTGGCGTAATCCTCCGGCCGGATCTGAAACGACTCGTCCAGGGGCACGGTCTCGTAGGGCACCCCGAACAGCTCCGCCCACACCGGATAAAAGGAATAGGTCACGTCCGGAAACAGGACCGGTTTTCCTGAGTTAAAAAAAGTCAGAAACGCCATACCCAGCACGTCGTCCGACCCGACCCCCACAAAGATCTGCTCCGGGGCCAGCCCATGATACCCGGCCAGCGCCGCGGTAAGCTCCGACGCGGCCGGGTCCGGATATTTGCGCAGCGCCGAAGCGTCCAGCTCTTTTAACGCCCTCGCCACGCCCGGCGCCGGCGGATACGGGTTCTCATTGGTATTCAGCTTGATCAGCCGCGCCCCCTGCGGCTGTTCGCCGGGGACGTAGGGCGTCACGCTGCGGTAATAGGCTTCCCAGGGCTTCATCTGTCCACCCCGCCTCAGCACAGACCGTAATAAGCGGCCACGGCCTTAAACGCCGGCAGCGACCTCTCGATCTGCTCATAGGATACGCAGTAGGAGATCCGCACATACCCCGGACATGCGAAAGAGGTCCCGGGCACCACGAGGATATTATGCTGCTTGCAGACGCCGCAGAAAGCTTTCTCGTCCTCCACCGGAGACTTGACGAACAGATAAAAAGCGCCCTGGGGCCGGATGCAGGAAAAACCGTATTCTTTCAGGGAAGAATACAAAAGGTTCCGGTTCCGGTCGTAGGCGGCCACGTCGGTCTTGGCGTCCACGCAGCGCTTCACCACCCGCTGCATCAGAGACGGCGCGTTGACGCAGCCCAGCACGCGGTTGGCGATAGTGGCGGCGGCAAACACCGTCTGGCTGTCCTTCAGCTCGTCCGGGATCACCAGATAACCGATCCGCTCGCCCGGCAGGGACAGGGATTTGCTGTAGGAATAGCAGACAACCGTGTTGGCGTAGTATTTCGTCACATACGGGACCTCCACGCCGTCGTAGGCCAGCTCCCGGTACGGTTCGTCGGAAAGCAGGACGATAGCCGTCCCCAGCTCTTTCTGTTTTTTCTCCAGGATCCCGGCAATCTCGCAGAGCGTCTCGTGCGAATAGACCACGCCGGTGGGGTTGTTGGGCGTATTGATGATGACCGCTTTCGTCTTCTCATTGATACGCGCCTCAAACGCCTCCATATCCGGCTGGAAGTCCGTCGTATCCGGCGGCACGATCACCAGCTCGCCGTCATAATTGCGGACATAATTGCCGTATTCCAGGAAATAGGGTGCAAACGCGATCACCTGGTCCCCGGGATTCAGGATCGTCTTTAAGATCACGTTCATCCCGCTGGCCGCTCCCACGGTCATCAGGATGTTCCCCTGGTGGAACGCGGTGCCGAAGCGCCGGTTCAAGGACTGGGCGATGGTCTCTCGCACGTCCTCGTAGCCGGAATTGCTCATATATCCGTGGACAAAGGTGCTCTCCTCCTCGTCCAGGACCGCGCGGATCGCCTGATCCACCTCGGCGGGGGCGGGCACATTGGGATTGCCCAGGCTGAAATCATATACGTTCTCCCGTCCGTAGATCGCGGCCAGGCGCTTGCCCTCCTCGAACATCTCGCGGATCGCGGAATTATTCTGCACCAGCGGTTTCATTTTTTCTGAAATCATATCGGTTTCCTCCTGACTGAATTATATCTCTCTGTCGCCGGCTGCCCGGTAACAGTAAAAAGCCATGATCCCCGTCCCGGCCAGATAGAACCATGTGGTCGGGTTGCTGAACCAGGTGGTAAAAAACGCCAGCGCCATATAAACGGCGATCTGAGCGTACAGCATATAACTGACCGGATTTTTGAATCGTCCCAGATGGTTGACCAGCCAAAAGGCCGCCGCTCCCAAAAGCACGGAAAACGCGGCCACGCCCAGCAGTCCGAAATCATAATACGCGTCGTAGAACAGCGTCAGCGTCGTCAGTTCCGTCTTATCAATATAGATCGGGAAATAGACCAGCTCCGGGAAGAAAAATTTAAGCCCCGTCAGCGTCCAAAGCGGAAACAGCATCCTCAGCCCATAGGTGTGAGCCGGAAGCGCCTCCACGAGACAGTTGAAATTCTCGTAATTGTTGGCGACGTAAATATAGGGCTGGGAGATAAAGATCGGCGTCGCCTCGTTCTTCATCTCAAAGATCCCATTTAAGTATTCCACGTCGTGGCTCCTGGCGACGGTCAGAAGCACATACAGCGGGATGAGCGCCGCGGCCAGGCTGATCACCGTGCTGATCTTCACCCGGCCGGTATACGCGATATACGTAAAGAGGGCCGCCAGCACCGCAAAGATCAGCTGGAACCGGGACACGCAAAGGATCGGGACCACCAGGCTCAAAACCGCCAGGAGCGTCACCGTAAAATTCTTCCTGGAACTTTTGGAACCGCCCTCCAGGAAATAGAGTACGGCCAGGGAGGGAGTCAGCACGCAGGACACCGTAAAATAATGGATTCCCCGCACATGGAACTCCGAATACGCGTGGGGCACTCCCTGCATGAACAGGGGCAGATAGCCCAGATAAACCGCCTCGATCAGAAACGCGGTCAGCCACAGGGCCGACAACCCCAAAATGCAGTAGTACAGCGGGCGAGCGGCAGGTTTTTGCCACGCCTTTCCCGGCCGGCCCAGGACATGCTCGCCCATGGTCCGGTCCAGCGCCTCAAACGTCAGCCAGAACGCCGCCTGGGCCAGGAAAAAGCAGGCCCAGGTCTCCAGCTGCCAGTCCGTCTGCAGGCGGCTCAGCTGCAGGGCCGCGATCCCCTGTCCGCCGGTCCAGGATACCGAAAGCAGGCCCCGCAGGTGCAAAAGGTTCCCCGTGCGCCGGTAATCATAAGAATATAAATAGACAGCCGCCAGGATCAGCGTCACTCCGGCCAGTGAATCCTGGCCGCAGCGCGCAAACAGATAACTGGCTAAATAGCAGATACTATAAACTATCATACGTCCGTTCCTTCGCAGTATTTCAGGATCATTTATTCTCCCAGTCCCTCGTTGACGATGCGGATCATGGCCTCCAGGGCTTCCTGCTCGTCCTCGCCCTCACATTCAAACTCGATCTCGTCTCCGCATTTTACGCAGGCGCCCAGGACGCTCAGCACGCTTTTCGCGTTGGCCGTCGTATTTCCGGACGAGAACTGGATCTTCGACTTATATTTAAGGGCCCTGTTGCACAACGCCCCGGCCGGCCGCAGATGCAGTCCCGTCAGATTCTTGATCACTACTTTTTCTTTTACCATAATCTTTCCCCAATCTTTCTTTTCCCGGCAGTCTCTTTACTCTTCCGTCTCTTCGGAGGTCTCCTCCGCCGTCGCACCGGCCTCTGCCGCCAGATCCTCCACATGTACTAAAATCGTCTCCGGACCCATGTAATCAAAACCGTCTTCCAGATCTATGTGCAGCGGAACCTGATGCGTCCCCCGTTCCAGCTTCGAAACGTCCATAAAGGCCTGCATGGTGCCGACCTGCAGCATATCCAGATCCTCCGACAGTCCCCGGACGCGGAGCATGACCACATCCGACATGATCACATACTCGTAATCCTCCCGGGCGCCTTCCAGCGTGATCCGGTCCGTCTCATACCGGAACTGCCGGGTCTCCAGCGGTTCGATATGCAAAGTCACATGCGCGATCGTTTCACCGCCGCCGGCGATGGAGATGTTATCCGGCAAAAACTCCTCCAGATCCACGGTCACTTCCACATCCTGGGTCGCGCCGCTGATGTCCAGAACCTCTCCCGAAACCGCCAGCGTCGTCAGATTCGCCAGCGCGGACCGCAGACCCTCTACCGATACGCTGCGTATATCGCTGTCAACGCCGGTAAAGCGATAGCCCTCGGCCACGATGCCCGATACCTGGTAATCCACGGCCAGATCCTTGACGCGCAGCACGGAAACCGTATACTCCACCTGCTTCGAATTCAGCTCCACCTCTTCCGCCAGGTTCAGGCGGTTGCCATTGGCGTCATAGAAATGCACGGCCGCCGTCCCGGTCTGGTCCGTATCCGCGCCTTCCACGCTGATCTCCACGCCCACCGAACTGATCTGGCCGATCACGGACTCCGCGCCGGTCGCCGTCACTCTGGCCGGCATCAGCTTCACGTCGCCGATGGCGTATCCGTCGGCCGCCGTCCCGGAAAGTTCATGGATCTCCAGCATAAAGTTCTTCGTCTGGATCGGCTCCGTCTGGATCCGGACCACCGCCGGGCTCACCGTCACCGACCCGGCCGAAACCAGGGACCTGCCCAGATAGGTCGACAATTCCACCTGCACCGGTATGGAGCCGGTCACATCGTAAAGCTGGGCCAGATCCGCGTAGGCGTAAAAATCGCTGGCCGTGATCCTGGATTCATCCCTGACGTGGATCTTATAGCTGACCGTCACCGTGTTCCGGCCCAGGGACTCATAGGTCAGACCACCCTTGGTCAGCACCTCTACATTTGTAAACTCTACAGGAACCGTCACGGTCCTGGTCAGCAGCGGATTCGACACGTTCACCATGATCAGCCACGTAAATACGGCCAGGACGACGGATAAAAGTTTCAGCCCCAGGTTATGCGTCAGCTTCTCTTTCATCTTTCTGCTTTCCTTTCCATATTTTGAACCGCTTGCTCTGATTCGGATCGCCGGCTTTATTTACCGCCAGGGCCCGGCTCAGCATATCCGGATCCGTGATCCGCGTCAGATGGCCGTCCTCCGCCAGAGAAATATGCCCGGTCTCTTCCGACACCACGATCGTCAGGCTGTCCGTCACCTCGCTGATCCCCACGGCCGCCCGGTGGCGGGTCCCCAGATCCTTGCTGATATCGCCGTTGTCCGACAGCGGCAGATAGCAGGTCGCCGCCGCCACGCGGTTGCCGCGGATCACCACCGCTCCGTCGTGGAGCGGCGTATTATGCTCAAAAATATTGATCAGCAGCTGGCTGGTCACGATCGCGTCGATCTCGATGCCGGTCCGCTCGATCTCTTTTAAGGAACCCTCCCGCTCGATCACCATGAGCGCGCCGGTCTTGGCTTTGGCCATCTCCGTGGACGCTTTCACCAGCTCGTTGACCGTCTTTTCCGTAAATCGGTTTTCCTGTTCCTTTCCGCCCTCAAACGGCAGAAGTCCGGTCAGGAGGTTGCGGCTGCCCAGCTGCTCCAGGGCGCGGCGCAGTTCCGGCTGGAAAATGATGACCAGGGCCGTCACCGCCACGAACGTTACATTTTCCATGATCCAAAGGATCGTGTCCAGATGCAGCGCCCACGCGAACAGCGCAAAAACCAGGATCACCACCAGGCCCCGCAGAAGCGTCCAGGCCCGCGTGTTCTTGATCCAGACCAGGATTTCATAGATCAGGAAAGCGATGATCGCAATCTCCAGTAAATTCGTTTTCGTAATCTGCGGCAAGAATGAAAGCCACTCATAAAGCGTATCTATGATCTGGGTCACGCTCTCGCCCTCCTCTCCTACAAACCGTTACCGCTGCGCGTGTTCCGCCGGACGGCCGCCTTTCCTGCCGATGCGCTGTACTTTCACATCCGGCGCGGACACCGCGATCTTCGGCACCGCCTTTACATAATAATAATACTCGTCGTCCTCAAACTGCACGTATTCCGTCCTGGAGTAGTCCACCGCGAACACCATGAAATGATAGACCGCGGCAACCGCAAGGGAGATAAGCAGCCCCAGAAGCAGCTCTCCTATGGGAACGGACACGTCGAAAAGAAAATCTCCCAAAAACACGCATCCCAGCTGAGTCAGGGTCCCCAGGACGATAGCGATCGCCCAGGCATAGCTGACGGACAGCCTGCGGATCAGGTACACGACCAGGATGCCCATGGCGCAGGTCGCCATCATGACCGCCATCAGGCGGTTGGACAGCAGACTCTTCACGATCTGCAGGTACCGCTGCACCAGTTCCACGGAACCGTCGCCCGCCATCAGGCCGGCGTTTTGCTTCATATACTGCAGCATATAAAACAGCGCCGTACCGCAGCACACCGGCACGATGGACGCCAGGCCGCCGGAAAGTCCCAGAAGCAGCGGAAGCACGTACGGGATCTTAAAATGGAACAGGATCGGCGTCAGCAAAAGCAGGTAACTGTCCTCCGGCTGAAAGCCGTAATAGAGGATCAGTATGAGCAGCAGGAACACCAGCATCACCACCGTCATCTCCAGGGACGCGCTGCTTAGATGGGCCAATACCACCAGTCCCGCCAGAAACGCCATGACCCCGTAAGGCAAAAGACAGCAGACCAAAGCCAGCGCCAGTTCCACCGCCACGTTATTTAAGCGGGCCATATAGCCCAGGTTCCCGTTGATCAGGTGGAACGTCAGAAACCCCAGCGCGAAGCGGATCACGGGCGTAATAAAAGCGTCGTATTTAGCATAAAAGCTTCTCAGTTTTTCGCGAAAGACAAACAACTGCGTCACGGTCTTTTTCCCTCCTTGCTCAGTTCCTGCACCCTCTGCTGGAACTCATAGCGCTTTTCAAGACGTCTGAGCCGCGCCAAATAGATCCTCAGCCCTCTGGCGCTGTGAGAATACTGCCGGTAGCTCACGATCAGCGTCAGGATCATATATACCGCCAGGCCGATCAGGTATCCCGCCGCATATTCCGTGATATACGACTCCAGCTCGGCCAGATTCAGGATCGCCAGGAAATCCTCGGACCGGCAGACGACCGACAGCGCGACCACCATCAGCCAGCACAGGGTATAGCCTATAAAAGAACGCAGCAGGCTGCGGCTGATATAATCGCTGCGGAAATAATTTCTGGCCGTTTTCAGCCGTCTTCCCTCTCTTTGCTCGAACAATGCGATGCTGGTCATCAGCTTCAGCTTGTCCTCATTGATCACAGGCCGTCACCTCGTTTTCTCATCATAATAAATCACTTTAGTATAACACATAATCTTCCACTTTGCGATAGTCTACATGAATTTTTCACAACATTTTCTTTTTTTGAAAGAAATATGTAATTGATTTTTGCGAAAGGAAAAGGACAGGCCTCAGCCCATCCTTTTTCTCTTCGGTACTTTTTGGGTTTTTTCGACCGGGATCACGCCCACCCGGATAAACACCGGATACAGATAACTGGCCCCGAACGTGCCCAATTTTTTCGGTCCCGATATGGGGTCCCCGCTTTTCAGCAGCTTCATCGCCATGCCGAACGCCAGATCCACCGTGGAACGGGTGATGGATTTGTCTTTCCGGCTCACGAACATCTCGTAGCCGCGGATCGCGTAGGTAAACTGCAAGTTCTTTGTCGTCGTGAACGGACAGTCCTGGAACAGGATCAGCACATTCCACAGAAGCGTCTCGCTCTTCGTCTCCTCAGGACTTTCCCCGGACAGTTCTCTTTGGATCGCCTCCCGCAGGCACTTCATCGCCTGTTCCCTGCGCTCATCCAGGAGCCGTTCCCGTTCCAAAAGCCCGTTCTTCTCCGCCTGTTCGCCGCAGCCGGACATGCGCTCGCCCATAGACTTTCCTCCTTTGTATAAACCGCCGTAGCTGCTCCCAAAATTGGGACCATGATAACAGTATACGCAGGAAAACGGCAAAAATCAATGGATTTAAACGTGAATCTCCGCTTTCATGCCCAGCGCGTCCCGGTTGGCCTCCAGGATCGGATCCATGACCTCCGTCAAAAACTCTACGACCTGCTGCGGCGCGCGGCCCACGTACAGGGACGGATCCAGCGTCTTTTTCAGATCGTCCATCGACAGGCCGAACACCGGATCGGCGGCGATCAGTTCCAGCAGATTATTGTCCAGGCCCAGCTCCTTTACATGGCGGCCGGCCTCCATCGAAAGCCGGCGGATCCGCTCGTGCAGCTCCTGGCGGTCGCCTCCGGCTTTCACCGCGTCCATCAGGATATTCTCCGTCGCCATAAAGGGAAGCTCCGCCATAAAATGCTTTTCGATGACCTTCGGGTACACCACCAGGCCGTCCACCACGTTCAGGTACAGATCCAGAATGCCGTCCACCGCCAGGAACCCCTCGGGGATGCTCAGGCGCTTATTGGCGGAATCGTCCAGCGTCCGCTCGAACCACTGGGTCGACGCCACCAGCATCGGATTGATCACGTCGCTCATCACATAGTCCGACAGGGACGCGATCCGCTCGCTGCGCATGGGGTTGCGCTTGTACGCCATGGCCGAGGAACCGATCTGGTTCTTCTCAAAGGGCTCCTCCACCTCTTTTAAGTGCTGCAGGAGCCGGATATCGTTGGAAAATTTGTGGGCGCTCTGGGCGATGCCGGCCAGGACGCTGACAACGCGGGTATCTACCTTGCGGGAATAGGTCTGGCCCGACACCGGGTAACACTCCGCAAAG
>CANQYH010000058.1 GCA_947628025.1 uncultured Lachnospiraceae bacterium
GGAGCATCTGAGGATATGTTGACGTTGTTTTATGAAAATGAAAAGGGTGAGTTGTTTTTACACAAGGATAACATACTTACATTGGAAAAACAGATTACAATCGAAACAGGAATACTTTGAGTACAAATTTCAGCTTATAGAGTAGTCAAGAAGTAAGATCAAGCAATTTAGGTATTATGGAGGGGGCTGCACTGTCAGAGAGGCAGTAATACGAGTCATTTTTCACTGGATGTTAGATAACGTATAATCGGATGATATAGTTCGCAATTTTGAAAAATTATTGATTTTGCGAAATAGAAGTGGTATAGTAACTTTCTCCTTTGGCGAGTTCATGCGGTACTTTGAACTAACAGACTGGTATTCCGCATTTGATCGCTATATTCGGGAAGGCGGAATGTCCGGCTCCTATCTTTATAAAACGCCGGAAACAAAATACAACTACATTTCCGATGTTTTCAACACACTGATTGTTCGGGATATTCAGCGCAAGTATCGGGTACGCAACATGCCATTGATAGAGCGCCTTTGCGATTTTCTGATCGATAATATCTCCAATCTGATTTCCACGCGCAGTGTGGCTGCGGGCTTTACAAGCGAGCGCACCAAGACAAATGACCGCACGATCAGCGCCTATATCAAGTATCTTTGTAACGCTTTTGCGTTCTACAAAGTAAGACGGTATGACATTCAAGGCAAACGCTGCCTTGCATCAAATGATAAATATTATCTCAGCGACCATTCTTTCAAGTATGCCAAGCTTGGAACGAAAAACGCGGACTATGGCAGAATAATCGAAAATATCGTAGCTATTGAACTTCTGCGGCGGGGATATGAGTTGTATGCGGGGGTGCTTTACAAGAAAGAAATTGACTTTGTAGCCATCAAGCGCAGCGAAAAGTTGTATATCCAGGTTTCCGGCAGTATAGATGATCCTGATACATTCAAACGCGAGGTCGATCCGCTGCTGAGGATCAGGGACGCTTACCCAAAGCTTCTCCTTACCCGCACCCGCCAGGACGTGTACCAATATGAGGGCGTGCAGATCATGGATGTGGCGGATTGGCTTGCTTAACCTATGACTGCCTTTACAGACGAGCCACACAGGCGGCATTGTCTGAACAGAGAAGAAAGAACAGCGTTCGAGAGTAAAAACTTGGACGCTGTTGCTTTATCCTTTTTTGGAAAGAACCATGCTGGCGGATGATGAAAAACCAGGCTGGCGAGCGGTTCCCGTCCGGCAAGATCTGCGTATTGCAAAAAAGTTCTCATTTTTCAGTATGGTGCTTGGAAAATCATACGGACGTTCGAGGATTGTTTTCGCAATAAAAATTTGCGGCGAGAGTTACTTTTCCCCTCCCTCATGCGTGTTGCAGATGAAGGAGGTGAACGACATGAACAGAGAAAAGCGGGATCGGCGCGGAGGTTTATGAATAATGGAACGATACGATGTGGTAAAGGCAACGGAGCAAATTCATATTTCAGAAGAAATGCAGGAGGAGATCATTATGAACGTACAAAATCATACAAAGAATCTTGAGGATCAGAAACGGAATTGGAAGCGCCGCGCGTCAGCGGCTGCCGTGGCAGTCCTGGTGCTGGGGGCTGTCAGTATTCCGGCGCAGGCCGTGGTGAAAAACATGGTATTGACGCGTATGGAAAGCATCCCCAGGGAAGAAGTCAAGGAAATCAACGATATAGTTCAGTCGAAACTTTCGGAGGCCGACGAATTTTCAAGGGAATATTCTGAAAGTGAGGCGGAGCGCTACAAAGAGTTCTGGCAGGCATATAAAGAGGGAAAATTTCCTGAAAATGACATCGCGCAGGCGGACAAGGCGGAGGATGCCCCGGAGGGAACGCTCTGCTATATCAGGCCTACGGGCGTTTTCAATTTGCCGGACCGGGAGATGACGGACGAGGAAATTCTGGAAATTATTGATTTCCAGCACAAGATGAGCTATGCGGTATCCCAGTCTCCGGCGGCGCAGAAGGCGCGGGCGGAAATGCAGACGAAGCAAGAGTAACCGCGGAGAAATACAGGCCGCGGGCGGAACCGGTGAAGAAAAATCGAAAGGGGCTGGCCTGGCGGCCGGCTCCTTTTTACAGTGTTTTTTATTCATATCAAATGATAAATTATGGAAAAGGTTCACGGATCGGTTGACATCGTTGTATGATATGTATATAATTTAGATAGAATATTACTATAAAATAAGAAAGGGATGTGATTATGAATATTCGTCCGTCTGCCGCAATCCGGCAGAACTATAACGAAATAGCCGATCTGTGCCGGAAAACCGCAGAACCGATCTTCCTTACGAAGAACGGAGAAGGGGATTTGGTTGTTATGGATATAGAAACGTTCAATCGCAGAGAGAAAATGCTGAAACTTCGGGAAGAGCTGCTGGCAGTTGAGGAAGACAGACTGGCCGGGCGAAGCGGCTGTACTGTGGATGAACTGGACGCTTATCTGGAGGAAGTTCTGGCCGGGGTATAGTTTTATGGAGAAAAAACAGTATCAGATTATGATTTCCGACCGGGCCAAACGAATGCTGGGAGCGCACATCCGGTTTATGGCCCAGGTTAATAAAGAAGCTGCGAAAGCAAAGAAAGATCAGATAATGGCGGCGATACGATCGCTTAACAGGATGCCCGAGCGTTTTCCATTTTTTAACGAGCCATATATACCGCCGAATAAGTATCATAAAATGTTTATAGAAAACTGGTATTTGGTACTTTATCAGATAAAAGATGATAGGGTGTATGTTGAATATATTCTTGACTGCAGGAAAGATTATGACTGGCTGATCAGGTAAGGGTTATAGAATAGGAGCCTATTAACAGGCGTTTAGGATAGAACGACCGGACACAGGGACGAAACACTGTGTCCGGTATTCGGAGATCCCAAGGCGGCGCTGCGTGAGAAAATCATAAATGCTTTGACCGTTTCTCACACAGATCTTTGAGCGATCATCATAAGGATCACCGCCGCGCCAAAGGCCGCATAGGCGCTGTTGATCACAAGGCAGATCTTCATTAAGGGATTTTTCACATTGCCTGCGGTGTAGGTGAATATGGAAAAAATGCCGGAGAAGATCATAAACGCCGCATAGCAGGGGATCATGATATGCGCGTAATCCAGGGCCCACTGGGTATAGATCCGCAGCGGTAGGATCGACCAGGGGATACACGTCATGACGGCGCAGGCGGCCGTCAGAAGTTTGTTTTTCATGGGGTTATCTCCTTTCTGCCTGTCCGAAACGGAGACAGGAGACCGTGAGGCATGCCGCGGTGATCAGGGCGGCGGTGGGAAGCCACGGTATCAGATCGATCTCCGCGGTCGAAAAGTTAGCCGCGAGCCTGCCGTATTCCGAAGTGATCACAAAGAACGGATAGGCCATCGGGTACGCGAACCACGCCTTTGTGTTTATCATCAGGACGGAGGGGACGATGGACGCAAGGCCGGTCCCGATGGAGAAGATTGGCGTCTGGATACAGACGGCCAGCAGCCAGAAAACCGCCAGCATCGGGATGGAGGACGCCCATATCATGCCGGCTTCCCGAAAAACGAAGAGCGGCGGCAGGAGAAAGTCATAACTCTGAATGTGGGAAGCGACCGCGGCGCTGATATAGTACGTTCCGACGGACATCAGAATCTGAATGGCCGCAAAGAGTACCAGCACGGCAAATTTGGCCATGCAAAGTTTCGTTGTGCGGACAGGCAGGGATAGCATTTTGAGGATGCCGTGATCGGTCCGTTCGGTTTGGATCTGCAAGACGGTTATGACGATCATGACGGCAGGAAACAGGAACCATGTCATAGCCAGGAACCCCTGGATGAAAAAGTTGTTTTCCGGTGAGATGCCCTCCGCCTGCATACCGAAATTCAGCTCAGAGTTCAGCACAGACGGCGTCCAGAGAATGACCGTGGCTAAAACCAAGATCAAAAAGATCTTTGAGCGGCGCAGTTTTCCCCATTCTACGCCTATAAGGGATGCGAAATTCATTCAAACGACCTCCTGATTTTCAGAATAAGGATCGCCAGCGCGGCGGCCCCGACCGTTTCGGCCGCCCCTGCGATCGCGTAATTTCGGGCCGCGCTGCCGGAAAGATCGGAGAAAGTCCTAAACGGCAGCGCGAACGGGAACAGGGACAATGCAAAATTCTGCGCGGGGATCATGGTGGCCGCAAATACGCATACGACGCCGGTTCCCAGGGCGGTCCACATATTCCGGCATACCGATGCGGCTGCCAGGGACAGCAGGATCGCCGGGAGCATGAGCAGAAGAAAGAACCCGAAATTTTTAAGGATCTCTCTATACAGGCCGGCGGCGGGGCCAAACCAATGGACGGAACAGCCGAAAATGGAAGCCGCCTCTATGGCCAGAAGCAGAATACAGGCCGATACCAGCACGGCTGTTTTGCCGAAGAACACGGCGCTTTCGCTGAATGGCAGCGTGCGCATTTTCCGGATCGCGTGGTCGGCGTATTCTATGTGATAGAGGATGCAGGCGCCTGCGACGATCAGCAGGACGTTCAGCATGGCCATCATCTGCCAGTTGGCATTTAACAGGATCTTTACCGGCGGCGCGTCCATGGAAAGGTAGGCTTCCGATCGGAACGCCATATTTAACGCCGGTACTGCGGCGGCCAGGATCCCGCCGCCGAAAAAGGCCGCCTTGAACCCCGTCCGCTTCAATTTTTTACATTCCAGTGAAACGATCATCGCGCGCCTCCTCTCTGCCGGTTATCGGCGTCGATCATCGCGAGGAACGTGTCCTCCAGGCTGCCGGTGGGGCAGCCCTGGGCAGCGGCGCTTGATTTCAGATCGTCGAGCGTCCCCTCAAAGAGAAGCCGCCCGTGATTGAGGATACCGATGTTATCCGCCATTAGTTCCATCTCGGAGAGCAGATGGGACGATACGAAAACGGTACAGCCAAACTGCTGCGGCAGGGAACGGATCAGCGAGCGTATCTCGTGGATGCCTACGGGGTCGAGTCCGTTGGTCGGCTCGTCCAGGATCAGGACCGGCGGCCGGCCGATCAGAGCGCCCGCAAGCCCCAGGCGCTGTTTCATACCGATGGAGTATTTTTTCGCCAGCTTCCTGCGGTGCTGCGTCAGGCCGGTCAGCTCCAGCGCGTCGGCTACGGAGGATCTGGGAAGTCCCAATATCCTGCGGATGATCTCCAGGTTTTCTTCGCCGGTCAGGTTTCCGTAAAAGGCCGGGGCTTCGATGAACGAACCGACTTCTTTCAGGATCTGCACACGGCCGCCCGGAAACCGTTTCCCGTCGATGACAAAGGAGCCGCCGGTAGGTTGCGTCAGACCGAGAAATAGTTTCATCGTTGTGGATTTGCCCGCGCCGTTTGGGCCGAGAAAGCCGTACACCGTGCCTTTGGGCACATGAAGGCTGATCCCGGAGACCGCTGTGAAATCTCCATAGGTTTTCGTCAGATTCTGCGTTTCTATGATGTTCATAGGGAAATTCTCCTTTCGTTTGCTGACGTCATTATAATCCGGCATCCTTACGGCAGCTTTCTTTCTGCCTTACATTTACTTTACTTTTAAGCGCGCAATAGAACATAAGCCGGAATTTCGTGTTATAATGGGTGCGGGAAAGAAAGGAGATCGCTATGGAGCTGACATATTTGAAAAACAAACGGATCCTGCTTGTGGACGACGAGCAGGCGATCCTGGATCTGCTCGTGTCCGTTCTTCAGGGCGGAGGCTACCAGAATATTTTTACCGCGGCAAGCGTGCGCGAGGCGGCCGCGGCCGCCGCTCAGGTGCGGCCGGAGCTGGCGGTCCTAGACGTCATGCTGCCTGACGGGGACGGATTTGATCTGATGGGGCGTTTGAGACAGAGCGGAGAGTATCCCATATTGTTTTTGACGGCCCGCGGGGAGGAAGAAGATATATTCCGCGGCTTTGGTCTCGGCGCGGACGATTATGTGGTCAAACCGTTTCTTCCTAAGGAGCTGCTGTTTCGGATCGCCGCGATCCTCCGCAGGACCTATAAGGAGGAACGGCCGCTGGTCCGCCTGAAAAACAGCGTCATTGATTTTTCCCGCGCGGAGGTCGTCAAAAACGGGGAGCATATCCCGCTCACCGCCAAAGAACATGATCTGCTCCTTGCGCTCTGCCGCGGAGCCGGGCGGATCGTGACGATCGACGCGCTGTGTGAAGCGGCGTGGGGCGACAATCCGTTTGGATACGAAAATTCTCTGATGGCGCACATCCGCAGGATCCGCGAAAAGATCGAGGAGAATCCCTCTCAGCCGGTTTCGCTGGTCACGGTCAGGGGCCTCGGCTACAAACTGTTGACGGAGGATCGATGATATGAAAAGCGTACCCAAGCTGATCCGGCGATTTGTCGGGCTGCTGCTTCTGAGCTTCGTTTTATTGGTGGCGGTCAATATATTGATTCTTGTTGGGATCGCGTTTGGACGTATGGAAAACGCCCGCCCGTGGAGCACGGCGGAAGAAGTGGCGGCGGCTTTCACGGAAACGGAAAACGGTCCTGTCCTGTCGGAGGAGGGCAAGGCGATTTTAAAGGCCGCCGGCGCATGGGCCATCCTGATCGACGACGATACGAAAACGGTCGTATGGCAGAGCGAGGATCTTCCGGAGTCTGTCCCGGCCAGTTATACGTTATCCGGCATCGCGGGTTTGACTCGCGGCTACATCGACGGGTACCCTGCCTTTCCGAGCGGTACACAGTCCGGCCTCGTGGTACTGGGCTTTCCGAAGACCAGTTTTTGGAAGCATATGTGGCCCAGCTGGGATTATGAGCTTATCGCCCGCGCGCCGCAGATCGCCCTTTTGATTATAACCGTAAATATTCTCGTGATCTTGCTGATCTATGTGACCGCGTGCACGAAAATGCTCCATTCGATCAGACCGATCGCAAACGGGATCCAGGCATTGCCGTCCGGCGAACCGGTTTACATCCGGGAGACGGGGCTGCTGTCGGAGATCGCTTCCCATATCAATTCCGCTTCCGAGATATTGCAGACGCAAAAGCGGCAGCTGCGGAAACGGGAGACCGCCAGGGCGAACTGGATCGCGGGCGTCTCTCACGATATCCGGACGCCGCTTTCCATGGTCATGGGCTACGCCGCCCAGCTGCAGGCGGCCCCGGGGCTTTCGGAGGAAGCGCGGAGCAAGGCGTCCATTATCCTGAAGCAGAGCGAGCGGATTCGGAACCTTGTCAGCGACCTCAACCTTGCGTCCAAACTGGAATACAATATGCAGCCGGTCAGATGCAGGGAGGAGAACGCCGTGGCGATCGTCCGGCAGGCGGCGGCAGATTTTATCAATGCGGATCCGGGTGGGAAATATCCGATCGAATGGCGCACCGGCGAAGACCTGGCCGTCTGCCGGGTGAGCGCGGACCGGGAATTGTTGAAACGTGCGGTCTCCAATCTGATCCAGAACAGCATGAATCACAATGAGGATGGCTGCACGATCTATGTATCCGTGGCGGAGGATGCGGGGAACTGCGTCATCTGCGTGGAGGATAACGGGACCGGCGCGACGGACGAACAGATCGAGAAGCTGAACATCGCGCCCCATTATATGGTCTGTGATGAAAAGATCGACGGGCAGCGGCACGGCCTGGGGCTTTTGATCGTCAGGCAGATCGCGGATTCCCATCATGGCAGCGTGACGATCGGGCATAGCTGCTATGGCGGGTTTGCGGTTAAGATCCGGCTGCCTGTGCTGGGAGAACGCTGCCATTCTGTATGATTCGGGCGGCGGATATGGTCGTGTCTGCGGGGGGACCGGAGGATAGATAATGCAATGTGGGAGAAAGCGGCGGGTCGTACGATGCGGGAGAAAGCGGCGGGCCGTGCAATACCGGAGAAAGCGGCGGAGTCGTTTCAGAGCGTACGACAGGAACCTTTGCAAGTGGGATTGCAGGCGGGATTTGAGAATTGCATTTACACGGAAATCCGTTTATGTTAGAATAAAGAAGCATAAACGGATTTTTTCGTGCCGCAAAGGGCGGAAAGGTCCATAAAGAGGAAATCAGGTGACGACATGCTGAAATTGGAAAACATATCATTTGAGGCCGACGGCAGGGAGATCCTGAAGCAGGTCGATCTGACGGTAGACGACCGTTTTGTAGCGATCACAGGCCCCAACGGGAGCGGCAAGTCCACGCTTCTGAAGATCATCATGGGGCTTTTAACGCCTACGTCCGGCAGGGTCTGGCTGGATGGCGAGGATATCACGGAGCTTTCCGTCACGGAGAGGGCGAACCGGGGGATCAGCTTCGCGTTCCAGCAGCCGGTCCGCTTCAAAGGGCTCAGGGTCCGGGACCTGCTGGAACTGGCCGGCGGCCGCGGCAAAACGGGCGGGGAGCGGTTTGCCCACGCCTGCGAGGTCCTGAGCGAGGTGGGGCTCTGCGCCAAGGATTATATTGACCGTGAGCTGGACGATACGTTGTCCGGCGGCGAGATGAAGCGGATCGAGATCGCGATGGCGGCGGCCCGGGGGACGAAGATGACGCTTTTTGACGAGCCGGAGGCGGGGATCGATCTCTGGAGCTTCCAGAGCCTGATCCGGGTCTTCGAAAAGCTCTATCAGGAAACTTCCGGCACGATCATGATCATCAGTCATCAGGAGCGGATCCTGAATATAGCGGACAAGATCGTCTATCTGAAGGACGGAGAGATCCTGGAGTACGACGAGGGCGTGCGCGTAATGGAGCGCCTTTCGTCGGATATCCGTCCGGCGGCTTGTTCGGTCCTTTTGAGCGGCCAGCCGGACGCCTGTGTGGGAAAGAGGTGAGCGGGATGGATGCGATTCAAAAGAGTCTGTTAAAAGAGGTAGCCGAGTTGGATGCGCTGCCGGTGGGCGCTTACAATATCCGCAGCAATGGGCATAGCGCCGCGAGAAATACGACGGCCTCCATCGATATTGTGACGAAAGAGGATAAGCAGGGCATCGATATCATTATCAAGCCTGGTACGAAGAACCAGAGCGTGCATATTCCTGTGATCATCAGCCAGAGCGGCCTGAAAGAGCTGGTTTACAATGATTTCTTCATCGGCGAAGACTGCGATGTGACGATCATCGCGGGCTGCGGGATCTCCAACTGCGGCGGCGAGGACTCCCGCCACGACGGCGTCCACAGTTTCTATGTCGGGAAAGGCAGCCGGGTAAAATACGTGGAAAAGCATTACGGCGAGGGGACGGGCAGAGGCAAGCGCCTGATGAACCCGACGACGGTGATCGAATTGTCGGAAAATTCCACGATGGAGCTGGAGACCTCCCAGATCGGCGGGATCGACGACACGCTGCGGGTGACCGGCGCGAAGCTGGCCGCGGGCGCGTCCATCATCATCCATGACAAGATCCTGACGGAGGGCGATCAGAAAGCCAGGGCGGAGCTTTCCGTAGAGATGAACGGGGACGGCGCTACCTGCGATATGATCAGCCGCGGCGTGGCCAAAGGCTCCAGTTCCCAGGAGGTCGTGATCCGAATCGACGGCAACGCGGCCTGCAATGGCCATGCGGAATGTGATTCCATTATCATGGATCATGGCGTTATTCTGGCGACGCCGCAGCTTCGGGCAACGAATGTAGACGCCGCGCTGATCCACGAGGCGGCCATCGGCAAGATCGCGGGAGAGCAGCTGATGAAACTGATGACCATGGGACTTTCGGAGAAAGAAGCCGAGGAGATGATCATCCGCGGGTTCCTGCGGTAAAATTGCTGCGGCAGCGGGTGTGTCCAGGAAATTATGCGTGCCGCGGATGTTTTGAGCAGGAATATCGCAGACGCGGGCATGACCCGGGACCGGTGCGGCGGGGCGTTTTGTTTGCCGCAGAGCCGGGGACGCGGCGGATCTTTGTGAGAAATAGGGAGGTGTGGATATGAAATACAGACCGGACCGGTACGGCAATCCGATCTCGCAGCTGGGCTATGGGTGTATGCGGTTCAGTAAGAAAGGAAACGCCATTGATTACGAAAAAGCCGAGAAAGAGGTGCTGCTGGCTATCGCGGAGGGCGTCAATTATTTTGATACCGCTTATGTATATCCGGGCAGCGAGGAATGTCTCGGGCGGATCCTGGGGGAGAACGGGGTACGCGACCGGGTCAATATCGCTACCAAGCTGCCGCAGTATATCATGCGGTCCATGGCGGCGGTTGAAAAGACGTTTGGCGAGGAGCTTGCCCGCCTGTGCACGGACCATATCGACTATTATCTGATGCATATGTTTACGGACCTGGCGGAGTGGGAGAATCTGAAAAAGCTGGGGATCGAGGACTGGATCCGCCGTCAGAAAGCGGAGGGCCGGATCCGCAATATCGGTTTTTCCTATCATGGCGAGACGGAGATGTTTCTGAAGATCCTGGACGCGTACGACTGGGATTTCTGCCAGATCCAGTACAATTATCTGGATGAGCATACCCAGGCGGGGCGGCGGGGGCTCCAGGCGGCGGCAAAGAAAGGGATCCCGGTCATTATCATGGAACCGCTGCGCGGCGGCAAGCTGGTGGCTCTGCCGGAAAAAGCGAAAGAAGCGTTGGCTGCCGGCGGCCGGACGTTTACGCCTGCCGAGCTGGGGCTTCGGTGGCTCTGGAACCAGCCGGAGGTGACCTGCGTGCTTTCCGGCATGAACAGCCTGGATATGGTGAATGAGAACATCCGCATCGCGTCCGAAGCGGAGCCCGGCATGTTCACGCAGGAGGATCTGGCGGTCGTCGAGCAGATCAAAAAGATCATCCGCGAGCGGGAAAAGGTGGGCTGTACGGGTTGCCGCTACTGTATGCCGTGCCCGAAAGGCGTGGATATCCCCGGTAATTTCTATTATTACAATCTGATGTATATGGAGAAAAAATCCTCGGCCCGCTTTGAGTTCGCCCAGAATATGGGGATGCGAAAGGAACCGGGATTTGCCTCCCAGTGCGTCGGCTGCGGGAAGTGCGAGCAGCATTGTCCGCAGCATATCTCGATCCGCGAGAAGCTGAAAGAGGCCGACCATGAGCTGCGGCCGCTGCCGTACAAGGTCGGGATCCATGCGGCGCGGAAATTCATGCTTCACTGAATTGGGTCCATGAACGTCCTGTGCGGGATCCCCGAAGAGACAGCGGATGAAAAGTCCGGCTGAAAAAGGAGAAAAATATGGCGGGAACCATTCAAAAGATTGACGAGATTGACAAGAATCTGCGGGCGGATAAGGCGGAGGAGCCGGATGCTCTGCGGTTTTACGATGTGAAACAGGCCCCGTTTCGGATCTATGGCCTGTGCGATCCCCGGGCGGAGGGAGATTTTCACAGGATGCCGCCGGAGATCGGAAAACAGGTCAGCGAGGGCGTAGCTTCTCTGAATTTCCATACTTCCGGCGGGAGGGTGCGTTTTTCGTCGGATTCGATGCGGCTGGCGATCCGGGCGCAGATGCCGTCGGTCTGCCGTTTCCCGCATATGCCGCTGACGGGCACCAGCGGGTTCACGCTCTATGAGATCGTGGACGGAAAAGAACGCTATATCAAAACGTTCATTCCGCCGGTGGACATGACCGATGGTTATACGGGAGAGATGCGTTTCTGGCAGAAGAAAGAGCGCATGTTCACGCTTTATATGCCGCTTTATAATACGCTGTCGTCGCTGGAAATCGGTCTGGAGCCCGGCGCGTCGCTGAAAGAGGGGCCTGCCTACAGCCGCGCGCTGCCGGTGGTCTATTACGGTTCCTCGATCACCCAGGGCGGCTGCGTTTCCCATCCCGGAAACGCGTATCCGGCGATCATTTCCCGGAAGTACGATCTGGATTTTATCAATCTGGGATTTTCGGGCGGAGCGAAAGGTGAAACGGCCATGGCGGAATATCTGGCGGGACTGCGGATGGAAGCGTTTGTCTGCGATTATGATCATAACGCTCCGTCTTCGGCCCATCTGGAACAGACCCTGGGCCCGCTGGTCGCGGCGGTGCGCCGGGCCTGGCCGCAGCTGCCGGTCCTTTTGGTGAGCCGCCCCGACTTCTATCCCGGTACGGAGGACGAGAGGCGCAGGGAAGCGGTCTTTCAGGTATACAAAGAAGCTCTGGACCATGGCGACCGCCATATCGTCTGGGTCGATGGCCGGAGCCTGTTTGAGGGTGAGGACAGGGACGCCTGTACGGTCGACGGCACCCATCCGAATGATCTGGGGATGGCGCGGATGGCCTGGGCGATCGGACGCGCCCTGGAGAGCGCGCTGCCGGAGCGTTAACCGGCAGCGTCCGTTCCTTTCAGGAAGTCCAATATGGCGTTCCAGTAAGATTCCAGCACGCTGGTGGAGGAATTGAAGATCTCATGCTTGGTCCCGGGGACCCGAATCAGCGTGGCTGTGGTCTGACCGGCCCGGTTGACCTTGTTGGCGAAGCGTTCCTGCTCCTTGTTGACAACGAACGTGTCGTTCTCCGCCTGGAAGAGTAGAAACGGCGTCCGGATCTGTTTCCAGGCGGTAGCCTGCAGGTAGCGGTTCAGTTTTGTGGCTCCGTTGACCCAGCCGCAGCTGGGAGAGGTCATCTGGAATAGCGGCTCGCTTTCACGCTTGACCTGGTAATAGTCGTACCGCTGCCGGTTCATCGAGGGGCTGCCCTCAAAGGTCTCATGGTTCGGGATGAAAGGCGAACTGCCGGGCACATAATCTTCGCTTTTGCCCAGGCCGCAGAGCGTCAGAGCCAGGGCGGTGGAGGCGGCCCAGGGGATACCTTTGGTCAGGGGGCGGATCATCGGCGAACTTAAAATGGCTTTGGAGAAAAGCTCCGGTTTCATGGCCAGAGTCGCCGCCGCTACGCCGCCGCCCATGGAATGGCCGTAGAGATACAGCGGCAGGTCCGGATGTTCCTTTTGGGCCAGCCGCGTCACCGCCAGCAGGTCCTGTACGTATCGCCCGTAAGCGTCTACATGGACCAGGGACAGATCGTCCACCAGGCGGTAGCTGCGCCCGTGGCCGCAGTGGTCGTGCATGTATACATGGTAATGATTTTTTACAAAATAGTAGATCGTTTCTTTATATTTTTCTTCCGTCTCCGTAAATCCGTGGGAAATGATCACGACCGCTTCCGCTTCATCGGCCGTATAGCTGGCGCAGTAAAGCTTCATGTCGAAGCCGCGCTTCAGGTAGACGACCTTTTTGCGCGCATCCAGATAGGGGACGACGGTTTCGTCCATCTCTTTTTTGTAGGTTTCTTCCCGTAGAATAGGTTCATACATAGGCGTGATTCCTTTCTGTCCGAAATGCCCGCCATGGATACGAGGGCTGTTTCTACTATATCAAAATGTGTTTCGGAAATCAAGTTCACAGATGGAAAATCGTCAGATTCTGTGCTATACTCGGGAGTTTGACAGTTGAATGAAAAGGAAAGTACCTGCAGGCCGCATAAAACCTGCTTTCTTTTTGTCAAATTTTTC
>CANQYH010000059.1 GCA_947628025.1 uncultured Lachnospiraceae bacterium
GCCCTATGCGATCATGGGGATGCTGGTGGTCTACTGCCTGCGGGGGATCGAGCTTTTTTCATGGCCCCACGGCCTGCCGGAGCTGCTGGCGGTGGCCGCCGTGACGCTTCTGCATCTCTGGAAACGCAACACGCTCCTGAGCATTGCGGGCGGCACGGTCTGTTATATGTTGCTGATCCAGTTCGTATTTGTGTAAGATGCACCGGCCCGGGCGATCCGGGATATCCGTTTTTTAAGTACGATATACCGCGGCCTTTTTCGCATTTACGCATTTATCCGCAGACGGCCGCCGTTAAGCCGCAAAAAAAGATTGCCGCGAAGCGCTGACACGTTTTGCGGCAATCTCCTGTTTTTAGAACAATTTCCCGTTCCCGAAAATTCGTTCAGACGCAACCGTTTTTCTTAAAAGTTCGTAGGCGTCATGACTTTCCCCGCCAGCACTTCTTCATAATCTTTCAGATTGCGCTGCAGCAGCGCGGGCGTGTCCAGTCCGTAAGGACATTTGCCGGCGCATTGGCCGCAGTGGAGACAGTCCTTGATCTTCATCATCTGCGCCTGGCCTGCCGGAGACACGTGCCCGGAGACGGGAGAACGGCGCAGCAGCAGCGACATGCGCGCGCAGTTATTGATCTGGATCCCCACCGGGCAGGGCATACAATACCCGCAGCCCCGGCAGAAATTGCCTGCCAGCTGCGCCAGGTCCGCGTCGATGACGGCCTGGTATTCCGGCGTCATCGCAGGCGGCTGACCGATGTAGCTTAAAAATTCGTCCAGTTCCGATTCGCGCTGAACGCCCCAGATGGGCAGCACATGGTCATACTGCGCCAAATACGCGTAAGCCGCGGCCGAGTTGGTGATCAGGCCGCCGGACAGGGCTTTCATCGCGATGAAGCCGACATTGTGCTTCCGGCAATCCTCCACCAGCGCGACGTCCTTTTCGGAGGCCAGGTAGCTGAACGGAAACTGCAGCGTGTCATACAGGCCGCTCTCGATACATTCCGCCGCCACAGAGAGGCGGTGGTTCGTCAGCCCGATAAAGCGGATCTTGCCCTGCCTTTGCGCCTCCAGCGCGGCGTCGTAGAGGCCGTCCGCCCCGCCGGGTTTCGGGCAGAACGCCGGGTTGTGGAACTGGTAAACGTCGATGTAGTCCGTCTTAAGCAGCGTCAGGCTGGTGTCCAGGTCTTTCCAGAACTGTTCGGCGTTCTGGGCCGGGGTTTTGGTCGCTATGTACAGATGGCTGCGGATCCCCTCAAACGCGATCCCCAGCTTTTCCTCGCTGTCGGTGTAGGACCGCGCCGTGTCGAAGTAGGTGATGCCGTGATCATAGGCTTTCCGCAGGAGATGGACGGCGTCGCCGGTGGGGATCCGCTGGATGGGCAGCGCGCCGAAGCCGTTTTTATTGACCGTAATGCCGGTTCTTCCGAGAGTGACTGTGTCCATGGTTCAACTTTCTTTCTATATTATAATCTGGTTCAGGTTCTTTCTGTGCCTCCTCTAAGCATTATACTATGGCGGGCCGGGATCTGTCAATGCAGGGGCGGGAAGAGATGGCGGAGCGGTGCGTGCCGGCAGGTGCTTTTGATGGGAAGCGTTAAATCCCGCCGCTAAGGTGTTGACAATAAAAACATTTCTGTGTAAAATAAGGGCACAAACCAAAATATGGACGATAAAATCGATGGAAGAGCGAGCGTTTAAAGAAAAAATAGAACAGATGGCGAAACAGACGGCGGAATCCAGCGCGGCGAGAGATTCTGTCTTTTTGGTGCGTCCGGGTCTGTTTGTCCGTATGTTTTCGTCGCTCTCTGTAGAATTTAACGGCCGCCGCATCAATATGCAGAGGGGCAACACCAGAGTGGTGGAGCTGTTCGTGATGCTTTTGCTGGGCGGCGGCAAAGGCCTTTCCAAACGCGAGCTGATCGACAACCTGTACGGGTACGATCAGGAATGGTGCGCGGATCCGAATAAGAGCGTGAACAATCTGCTCTACCGGCTGAAAAAACAGCTGGCGTCCTGGGGGATGGACGGCGCTTCGGTCCGCCTGGAGGGAGGACTGTGCCGCCTGGAAGCGGAGTTCCCGGTGGAGGTAGACGTGCTGGAGTTCCAGCAGAAAGCGGAAGCAGCGCTTGCCTGCCGGGACGCCGGGCGGATCCAGATGCTGGAAGAAGCGGCAGGCCTTTATACCGGCGGCTTTTTGGAAGAATTTTGCACGGACCTGTGGGTGATCCAGAAATCCAGGGAGCTGGAGCAGCTGTTCTTCCGCGTCGCCAGAGATTTAGGACGCGAATACGAGCGCAGCGGCGACTTCCCCAGAGCCAGGGGCGTCTATCATCACGCGGCCGAATTGTTCCCCTTTGAGTCCTGGCAGTTGGCGGAGATCGACTGTTTTATCGCCATGAAAGACTATAACGGCGCTTACGAGCTTTACCAGGACACCGAGCGCCTCTACGACGAGAAGCTGGGCGTCGTGCCGGGGCAGGAGTTTTTGAAGCGTCTCGATATCATCGAACAGCGCACCATGCAGCGGAAGCGCAGCCTGTCGGATATTACCGAGCCTCTGCGCGAAGAGGACATGGACGGCGCGTTTTACTGCAGCTACCAGAACTTCTATAATTTCTGCCAGATCCTTTCACGGATCGCAGAACGCAGCGGGCAGTCGCTGTTCTTGTTGCTGTGCACGTGGAATTATCGCGGGGGGGTAAAATCGCCGTCAGAAAAAACGGACCTGGAAGAACAGCAGATGGCCCTCCTGAAAGAGGTTATCGGGCGCGTCTTCCGCAAGGGCGACATTTACACCAAATACAGCTGCTCTCAGTACCTGGTAGTCCTCAGCGGCACCGGGCGCGAGAACGGCGCGAAAGCGTTTGAGCGTCTCCGCAGGGCCTGGAAGCAGCAGGCCGGCTCGGTCGGGGACCTGAGTTACAGCATGGATTCGCTTTTACATTTTCACGAAAAATAAGGATCAGAAAAGAGCCTCGGGAGACCGGGGCTTTTTTTGCGGCGCTTACGTTTCAGCGCCTCTTTCATCCGCGGACGCTTCCGGCCGTCCCCCAGAATTCAAGAAAAAAATTTCAAAAAGTCCCTTAAATTCCCAAGTTGAGATAATTACTGAGATAGCCCCCCTGCTATATTCTTAATTAAGTTAGGGGAGTCTCCATGTTTGGCCGGAAACGGCGCTGGAGGCAGACGGGAGATCAGATATGGGAAATCAGCAGACAGAAAAGACGATGCCGGCCATACACGCCCGGAACCTGATCTGTATCTGCATAGACCGGATCGATCACCGCGATTATGTAGGCAGGCTCTGGCACCAGTACCAGGATGAGCCGATCGCGTATAACACCACGATGGAAATGATCCAGGCTATGGACGGATTATATGACTTGTGGCAGTTTCCTCAACGTTCAACGCAGGTCCGTATGTTCGGAGCAGAAGTAAATGAAACGACGGGACGAAAGGAGGAAATGACAGATATGGATGAGAAACGGCTGAGCCGTAAATCGGGAGACATCGGGACGTTCATCGTCCGTGTCAAATACCGGCAGAACGCCACCTGGCAGGGCGAGGTGGTATGGGCCGAGAAACAGGAACGCAGATATTTCCGCAGTGCTTTGGAACTGTTGAAACTGATAGACGGGGCTTTGGAAGAGACAGAGAACGGGCCCCCGGGGGCGGCACCCGAAGAACCGCAAGGCGCTGGTTGACAGCTTTAATATAGAAGAAAGAGTCCAGATTAAAAGGGGAGAGGAGAGAAAACAATGAAAGAAAGACGTAACAGAAACCTGATGGAGACAGGGTTCGAACGGCTGGGCGACGCGCTGGGGAGTTGGAACCGCAGCAGGATCGCCCGCAGGGCGGCGGCCTTTGTATTGGTGGCCGCGATGACGCTGACGAATGTTCTCTCGAACGCGACGCTTGTCTTTGCGGCGAGCGAAACCGCGCAGAAAGCGCTGTTTTTGGTAGACGGCGAGGAACTGAACGCAGCGGTGGAAGAAGCGAAAGTCGCGGGGACAGCCGTTGATTTTGAGAGCCTGGGCCTGGAAGAAAGCGACCGCTATGAGGCGCTTTTGGGACAGGACGATGTGTATGAACTGAGCGTTGCCGCCGACGGGACGTACGCCCCCGGCGACACGGACCTGAGAATGTTTTATAATGCAAAGAGTGACCAGGTCGTATTCCTGTTTATCAATGGAACCGGCGAGACGGTCAGATTCTGCGCGAATGTCAACGGCTACGAGACGGCCGCCGTTACGGTTCGTCCGAACGCGGCGAACGTAAAGGCACAGCCGTCCGCAAACGGCACGGAGACGAAAAAAGAGTCCGCCGCGCCCGCGGAATCGGATGAGTCTGGCGCCGAGAATGGTGAGACGACGGAAGCAGCAAGTTCTGAAGCTGAGATGAGCGAAGCGGTAAGCACCGAGGCCGAGACGAGCGAGGCGGCAAGCACCGAAGCCGAAACGACCGAGTCCGAGATCGTGACGCCGACGGCGGGAGTTGAGATCCTGCCGGCCCCTGAGACTGCCCCGACGACGGAAGCGGAAGAGGGCCAGAGTGAGCCGGAGATCGTGACGCCGACAGCGGGAGTTGAGATCCTGCCGGCCCCTGAGACGGCTCCGACGACAGAAGCGGAAGAGAGCCAGAGCGAGCCTGAGATCGTGACGCCGACGGCGGGAGTAGAGATCATGCCGGCCCCCGAGACTGCCCCGACCGTGGAAGAGAAAGAGAGCCAGAGCGAGCCGGAGACGGCCCCGACGACGGAAGCGGAAGAGAGCCAGAGCGAGCCGGAGACGGCCCCGACCGTGGAAGCGGAAGAGAGCCAGAGCGAGTCTGAGACTGCCCCGACGACGGAAGCGGAAGAGGGCCAGAGTGAGCCGGAGATCGTGACGCCGACAGCGGGAGTTGAGATCCTGCCGGCCCCTGAGACGGCTCCGACGACAGAAGCGGAAGAGAGCCAGAGCGAGCCTGAGATCGTGACGCCGACGGCGGGAGTAGAGATCATGCCGGCCCCCGAGACTGCCCCGACCGTGGAAGAGAAAGAGAGCCAGAGCGAGCCGGAGACGGCCCCGACGACGGAAGCGGAAGAGAGCCAGAGCGAGCCGGAGACGGCCCCGACCGTGGAAGCGGAAGAGAGCCAGAGCGAGTCTGAGACTGCCCCGACGACGGAAGCGGAAGAGAGCCAGAGCGAGCCGGAGACGGCCCCGACGGCGGAAGCGGAAGAGAGCCAGAGCGAGCCTGAGACCGCAGCGCCGACGATGGGAATCGAGATCATGCCGGCCCCGGAGACGGCTCCGACGACAGAAGCGGAAGAGAGCCAGAGCGAACCCGAGACCGCAGCGCCGGCGACGGAAACATCCGAGACGGAAACCTTGGGCGGACTTGTGATCGTAGAGACGAAAGAAGAGATAAAAGTACCGTCCGGAGCGGCAGGCCTGGATGAAGCGACGCCCAAGGATCCGGAGACAGAAGCGGATCCGACTACTGAGTCTGCGCAGGAGACAGAAGCCGTTTCGAAAGACGAGACGACCCCGGAACCGGAAACGAATCCGGAGCCCGAGACAGAAGCAGACGATGACATCTATACGGGCGTGGAAGTGCTGGGATCGATCAAAGGTCATACCTACGGCACAGTGACGATCGATGAGACTCTGAACGCGGCGGCTTTTGCGGTGGAGTACGCGGATCTGATGAAACTGCTGGGGATCGAGACGAGCAAAGTATATTCCGAAGAAGACGAAGAAGCGATGATCACTGTGACTGTGCCGGCTGGCGCGTTTGCAGAGGAAGTCGAGATAGTCGTAGAGAAAGTCGAAGAAGAGGAAGAGCTGACCGCTCTGGAAGAGCAGGCGAACGAAGACCAGGATAACGGACAGATCATGAAGATCCTGGCCGCGTACAACATTGCGTTTTATTCGGTAAAAACCGGCGAAGAATTGGAACCGGCGAAAGAAGTATCTGTAAAGATCACGCTGAAAGAAAAGCTGGAGCCGGAAGACGCAGACAATGGCACGATGGCCATCAGTGCGTACAATTCTCCGTTGGTATTTGGCAATCCTGGAATTTCCGAGGGTCCGGGAATCTTTGACAGCCCTGAGGAACTGGGCGAAACCGAGCCGGAGTACACCGAGATCTCTGTGATGAGCCTGTCCAAGAACGGCGCTACGGAGCTCATGGGGACAATGAGCAACCAGGCCGAAGGGGAAGTGGAGATCAGCACGAAGAAAACGGCTGGCAGAACGTATACGTTGATGTCGGGGGCACCATATGCAGTTATTGGTAATGGTACGCTGACGGTTGACCAAACTCCTTATGGATCTGGACGGGATGTGACCGTTACAGATGGTTCGCACACAATAACTGTTAGTGGAGAGTGGAATGGTACCATTACTGTCACTGGTTATGGTATAACAAACATTGTTGGTCCTGGTACAATTAATGCAGCTGGCCGTGATAAAAGCGCAATTACGGTTGACAGTGATAAAGTAACAGTTGTGCTGAATGACGGTGTTACTGTCACTGGCGGTACTGGTACTGAGATTACACATAGCGGATTAGAGCCGAATGGTCCTTTCCGTGTCGGTGGCGGCGTATATGTGAAGAGAGGTACTTTTAAACTAGCGGGAGGAAATATTACAGGCAATACAGCTCAACGTGGTGGCGGTATCTTTGTAAATAATCGCGTAACCAGTTGGGCAACTCCTAAACAAAGAGAAGAAGGAAATCTCGTAATGACCGGGGGTAGTGTTAGCAGTAATCAGACAGTTGATGGGACGTCTGTTTATGCTGCAGAAGGTGGCGGCATCTTCGTATGGGGAACTGCGACTATCTCTGGCGGACAGATTACAGAAAATACTTGTAATTCGATACACGACTTGGGTGGCGGCGGACTGTATATCAATAATGATGGTTACGCTGTTTTGATTAATGCGAAGATCACAGAGAACTCTGCAGATGGTCTTGGCGGTGGTATCGCTGGATGTTGCCATGGCGAGACATCTTTAGTCGCTACAGATGGCGTGGTTCTGTATGGCAATAGTGCGGCCGGCACGCAAAGAACGATGAAGCGTGATAATGAAAATCCTGCAAACGGTACGGATAAATGGAATGAGGCACATGCTGCAGGGATTGATGGAGATAACTCGAGTGATTTTTATACCGCTGGGTCGACTATTCTTAGCAATTATATGGCAGGTGGCGGTTCTGCACAATATGATGTCCAGGTGGATGGTACAAATTTCCGACTTACAGACGATCAAGTGGTGAAATATAATGAAAAAGTAGTAGCCCTTGTTGCCAATCCTTCTGACGATTCCAAGAATTTGGCCCCTGATCATGGAGTTACGATTTCTCAAAACCATTCCACGGTTCATGGTGGCGGTATCGGCTGTAATGGTGGGCTTTACTTTGGTTCTGACACGAACCAGAAGATTGAGTTCAAGGAATTAAATCTTACACTACAGGCGGGGAAGACTTTAAATGGTAGTGCTCCAGCGTCTGGCGCATACGAATTTGAACTGTTATATAAGGATCAAAAAAACGTGGCTGCAACGGCAAAGAATGACGCTAGCGGAAATATTAGTTTTAGTATTAATAGTTATATGAGTGCCATAGATCAGTATCTCAATGATGATAAAAACTCTATTACATTTTATCTGAGAGAGAGAACGCCGTCTGAAGATGATGGTTATAATATTTATGACCGATCGGTGTATAAACTGGATGTGACACTGAAATGTGTAAGTGAAAAGCAGGAAACCGTTGAATTAGAGCATACTGGCTCGGGGACAGCCAATAGTGGGTTTAATAAAATTACGGTTACGTATATTAAACAAGTTTATGGCGTGGAGAGCAAGACTATCACGAAAGTTGTGAATGAACTTGGAGAACAGTTAAACCCGGAAGAAGTATTAGTCGCTGGATCGACTCCAACATTCGAAAACTATACGTTGCATTCGACTGAAGTTACTCCACAAGTGGAGAAGTTTATTGAGTCGACTATTGAGGGTACGTCTCCAATCCCGGCAAAGACCTATACGTTTGAGATTCAGTCAACAACTGAGGGGGCCCCGCTTCCAGATCCGACAACAGCCACTGTAACACTTCCCGACAGCGAAGGGAATGAATTTGGCTATGCTGTTTTTGGAAAGATTGCTTTTGACGAAATAGGTACCTACGAGTACGAGATTACCGAAAAAGGTACCGATGACTCGACAATTACAAACGACACAGGAACTGTTAAACTGACGGTAGTTGTTAGTTATGAGGACCGTAGTCATTTGAAAGCTGAAGAAACTTATTCATATTTTGCTAAAGACAGTGAAGTCGGAACTCCGAATGTGAATAAATTTACGAATACGTTTACAGTAGGATCGATCACTTATTCTCCGCAGGTCAAGAAAGAGTTCGATGGTGAACGTATAAAGGACAATGACAAGAAATTTAGGTTTAATTTGTCCAAAAAAGAGCTGAATCCTTCCGATGGGGCTACGTTGCCTGAAAATACAGTTGCTGAGGTAACAGGCGCTGGTACGGGTACTTTTGACGCGATTACGTTCGAAAAACCGGGCGATTACTATTTTAATATCCAAGAGACAACAGATACTTACCCAGGCTATACGAATGATACTGAAGCGAAAGTATTGCATATCAAGGTGGAGTATAAAGATGGAAAGCTGGAGCGGTCACTAACAGAGTATATTGATAGCAGCAATCCTAATGCAGCAACGGTTACAAACACCTATAACGCGGGTGATACGCAGTATGCGCCAAATGTATGGAAAGTGGTAACTGGTGATAAAGTTCCGTATAATTATAGACAGAGTTTTGAATTTAAACTGACAGCAGACGAGGGGAATCCTGAAGGAGCTGTCTTACCAGATTCCGATACGATTACTCTGAATGATAATGGAAATGCTGCGGGGTTTGGCGGTAGTTTTGGTGCCATTCAGTTTCAACAATACGGGGTCTATACATTCAAAATCACTGAAGTGCAGAGAGAGATTGCTGGGTATACCTTTGATCAAAAGAGCTGGACGCTTACTGTTGACGTAGATGATAATAATGGTCAATTGTATTTAAAAGAGGTCACCTATAAACAGGATGGTGCAGGAGATAATGATGTAGTTAATGGACTAGAAAGTGGTAAAGCAACATTTACGAATATTTATGATGTAGAAGATGCTTTTTATCCAGTTGAGGTTACCAAGGTTATTACAGGTGCTGCTAGAACCCATGATAAGCAGAAGTTCACCTTTGTACTGACGGCGGCGCCTTACAATAGGGATGGTTTTAGTCTTCCAGAGAGAACGGAAATTCAGATAGAAGATGAGGGCTCTGCAAAGTTTGATAATATCACATTTACAAAGTCTGGTATGTATGAATTTTTTGTCACAGAGAAAGATACTGGTGCTAATGGCTATACCTATGATAAGACAAAGTGGCAACTGACTGTTTATGTCGATGATAAAGAAGTGGAAGAAAACGGAAAGATGGTTCGTCGTTTAGTTGCGAATCCTACATTCTTTGCTCCTGAAAAAGATGAGTCAAAGGAAGGAGTTACTTTCACGAATGATTATCAGGTGAAACCCGCCTATTATGCTCCGAAAGCAATGAAAGCGGTTGCTGCAGTGAACGGCAAGTCTCCAAAGTTAGATGAACAGACATTTAAGTTTGAGCTTAAAGGCGAAAAACAGGATGGCGTGAGTTGGTCAGGTGTAAAGACAGAAAGTGTGAGCGGTGAAAAGCTGGCAGAATTTGATGAGATTGAATTCACCAAGGCCGGAACTTACACATTCACGCTGAAAGAGCAGACGCCGAGTGAGCGTGATGCGGGCTATACCTATGATGATCTCGAATGGACGTTGACTGTTGAAGTTACGGATCTTGACAGCCAGCTGACAGTGACCAGCGTAACTTACACACAGGAGACGAAAGACGGTAAAGGCGGAAAAGTGGTTCAGGAAACGACCGAGGAGGAGATAAAAGCTGCTTTCGCGACTTTCACCAACACCTACGACGTGACCCCGACCTCTTATCAGCCAGGAGTTGTGAAGCAGTTTACTGGCGACAGTGAACCGAGGCCGCAGGAGTATATTAAGGAATTCAGTTTCACGCTTGATCTTAAGGAAGCTAAGCCGACTGATACGGGTACATCAAAAGAGGATAGTGTGATTCTTCCTAACCCGAGTACGGTGACAGTGACGAGTGAAACAGGGAAGAATACGGCGAAGTTTGGAGAGATTACGTTCAACAAAGCCGGAACCTACACATTCACGATCAAGGAAAATGAGTTTAAGGAAGATACACATCCGGGTTATGGTCGTGATGCAGCAACGTGGACGCTGACTGTCGTAGTGGAGGATATAGACAGTAAGCTGGTGGTTATGAGCACGAAATATCAAAGGGAGGGATCCTTAGTTCCGAATCCTACCCAGCGTGCTACTTTCTATAACACCTACCATGTAACCCCCACGGACTATCTGCCGAAAGTGACGAAAGAGGTTACTGGCGATGTGGTTCCGGAGCGGAGATATTTCCAGTTCACCTTGATGGAAGATGAGCAAAACCCCGAGGGCGTGAAGTGGAACGAAAACGTGAAGAAAGATGAGAACGGAAAATATGTTGATTCTGTTGGCGTATACGGATTGCCGGATAACCAGATATCCGAGGGCGTCTTCCGTTCGATCACGTTTGAGAAAGCAGGAACTTACAAATTTGTTATCAAAGAAGTAGACACTAAATTGGCGGGTTATACCTACGACAAGAGTACCTGGACGCTGGAAGTAGTCGTAGTCGATAATGACAGCAAGCTGGAAGTGCAGACCGCAACATACACCGTGACACGGCCGGATGGAACGACGGAAAGGTATACGGATGGAGAGGATTACATTATCGTAGGCGGCATGACGGCGCACTTTGTCAATGAATACCATCCTGCGCCCGCCTACTACGCGCCCGAAGTCATGAAGCTGATCAGCGGCGAGTCGATACCGTCGAAAGACCAGACGTTTACATTCGTCCTGGATCGCGGTTCCTGGTATCCGAACGGCGACCTCACGAGTGCGGATGATGGCGCAGAGATGCCGGAAGATCACACCGCCACAGTGGTCGGCGTGGGCCGCGGCAAATTTGATGATATCACGTTCACCAAAGCCGGAACGTATAACTTCACGGTCAGTGAGAAGAATACAGAAGCGCCGAGCTATGTCTACGACGACACTGTCTGGAATATTGAAGTGACGGTCGTGGACAATAACGGCCAGCTGGTGGTTACGAATGTGGCCTACAAGAAGCAGGCAGGAAGCAGCACTGAGAATGTAGGCCCGGAGAACAGCATGGAGCCGATGAAAGACACGAATCGTGTCCTGTTCGCTTCTTTCTACAACGAGTACCATGTCAATCCGACCGAGACGCAGCTTCATGTTACTAAGTACGTGACCGGTTCTGTAAGGCCGGGGAACAATACGGCGACGTTCAACTTCCGTCTGGCGATGACCGGCGCGACGGTGCGGAACGGTGCGGAGCTTCCGGAGCAGCAGACGCTTTCGATCACCGGCGACGGGAATCCCGGCAAGCTGGGCGAAGCGAATTTTGACGCGATCAAGTTTACGAAACCGGGAACCTATTACTTTGAGATCGACGAGATGACCGGCTTCGAACCGCAGACCGGAGAGAAATTGCCGGGCTACACTTACGACAACGGTGTTTGGGAAGTTGTCGTGGAGGTGAAAGATGTAGACGGTACGCTGGTAGTCGACAGCACGAAGTATACGCGTTTTGAGAACGGAGAGCTGGTAGACACGGCCGATGTGCCTGCTGAGGAAGGTGCGAGGTTTGTAAACGACTACGATGTATTGTCCACGAAATACGCTCCGAAAGTGAGCAAGGCGTTTGCGGCAGGAGCGGATGTAAGGCCGGTTGAGAAAGAATTTACATTTACATTGGAGCCGGCGGAAGATTACGGAACGAACATCAAATTTACGGAAGAACCGATAGCGAAACAGGTTACGATCACCGGCGCCGGAACCGCGTCCTTTGACAATATCACGTTCGAGGAAGCCGGGACCTATAAGTTCACGCTCCGCGAAGTCGATACGAAACAGCCGGGCTATACGTATGATGACAAAGAGTGGACGCTGACGGTAGTGGTGGCCGACGAGGGGAATCAGTTGGCGATTACTTCGATCACGTACGTTCAGGCGGACGGCACGGAGGAGTCCTCCGGCGAGCAGGCGACATTTACCAACGATTACCATGTGACGCAGATCGGGCTGGATCCGGGTATCCTGAAGACCGTAGAGGGCTTTATGCCGGACGGCGAGCGCACGTTTGAGTTTGAACTGACGGCCAGCGACGAGCAGAATGAGAAAGGCGACGCGGTACTGCCGGAGGAGAATACGATCTATCTCACCGTCAGCAATAAGACGAACCAGCAGGCGAGCGCGAAGTTCGGCCGGATCACATTCAAACAGGCCGGAACGTATGAGTTCCAGATCAAAGAATTGAACGGCGGTCTGCCGGGCTACACCTACGACACGCCGTATGACATCACGGTGGAAGTGACGGATATTGAAAGTCTCCTGACCGTGACCAGGGTACACATTGTAAAAGACGGTGCGACGGTATTTGACGGCGACGCGGATGAGATCGTGAAGATCGACGATACGCCGTACCTGTCGACGAAGTTTACGAACACCTACACCACCCAGAGCACCGGCTACGCCCCGGTTGTCCGGAAGACCATCACCGGCACGCCGACCGCGGATGAGACGTTCACGTTCACAATCGCGGCGAACAGCGGCAATGGCAGCGGCGTGACGATGCCTGCGGATACCACGGTAACGGTCGTGGGCGAGGGCGAGGAGAAGTTTGACGACCTCACCTTTAACAGGGCGGGTACCTATAACTTCACCATCACCGAGGAAGCCGGGGCCAACCTGGACTACGTCTATGACGAGACCAGCTGGAACCTGGAAGTGACGGTCGAGGACCATGACAGCCAGCTGACGGTGACGAAGACCGAGTACACGCCGAACACGCCGGATGTGGAGGCGAGCAACGACGCGGCGGCGTTCAACAACACGTACGCGCCGAGCGTAGGTTATGCGCCGGGCGTGGTGAAGACGATCACCGGTACGCCGGAAGAGGATGAGACGTTCACGTTCCGGATGGAGCTGGCGCAGGAGTACGGCGCGGATGTGACGATGCCTGCGGAGAACACCGTGACGGTCGTGGGCGAGGGAACGGCGTCCTTTGAGGGTATCGTGTTCCACAAGGCGGGCAGTTATGAGATCACGATCGTAGAGGAAGCGGGAAGCAACCTGGACTACGATTACGACGAGACGCGCTGGACGCTGACGGTGAACGTCGAGGAGCAGAATGGAAAACTGGTAGT
>CANQYH010000060.1 GCA_947628025.1 uncultured Lachnospiraceae bacterium
ACGATAGGAAAAATCAAACCCGGATGACTTGTATCTCATTGCCTGGATTCAACACAATACATGATTTTGTTGAACTCCCCATGTCCCATATTCATTGACATACAATAATTTTGTATTTTTATTCTTCCGTAATAGAATCCAGCAAAACGATCGAAACACAGAAGCCAACCATATTCACTTTTTCGGAAACAAACAGACGATCGGTTCCGTCCAAAAAATACTCATCCGACACAAAAACAGGCGTCAAACCACAATTATTCATGATAAGCATGGTTTAACGCCTGTTCCCTTGTTGTCCGAATTCTGAATTTTTTTCACAATTCATCAGATCCTGCCAGGGCAGGACTTCTCACTCCTCCAGCGCCTCATTGAGCAGTTCCGTCCCCGGCACGACGAAGCGTCCGTCCGCCAGGATGGGCAGCTTCTCTCCCGCCGCCGTGACCCCGTAGATCTCCCCGATCTCCGGATACGGGATCGTGATGTCCGTATGGCAGTTAAAATACGCTTTGGACGGGTCTTCTTTCCGCAGGAGCGAACACTCGTTGTCGCGGGCGATCAGCTCTTTCCCGTCCGGATTGTAGACCGCCGAATCCTCGCTGCGGCTGTAGCAGGTGTCGCCGACCGCGAAATGAGGACCGGTCTTCTCCACGATCAGGATCGGCAGACGGTCCAGGATCCCGTAGCGGCGGGCCATCGCATAGGCCACCGTATTGGTGCCGATGGCAAACTCGCCGATGGGCAGCGTATCATGATTTTTCAGGATCATCTGCTTCACCAGCTGCCGGCTATGTTCCGCATCCGCAAAATTGTCGCAGGAATAGGAAGTCACCATCCCGTCCGCAAATTCCATCCGCAGATTCTTAAACTGAAAATCCCCGATATAGACGCTGCTTACCTCCAGCACGCCTCCGGTTCCGGCCAGCAGCGGGGAGGTAAAGACCTCTCCCAGCGGAATATTCACATCCGCGACGCAGTTTTCAAAATTAGACTGGCGCGCCGGGTCCGTCAGCGGATGAAGCGAGACCCGCAGATCCGTATGATTCTCTCCGGCGCCTTTCACCACGACGTACTCCGCCCGGTCCAGACGGTCCACGATATGCTGCTGTACCTTTTTATACAGTTCATAATCCAGGGTATTGACCCGGATGGTCTCCGCAAAGATCGCCTCAAAATCCGCGCCGATGGATGGCTTGGGAAAGGCAATGATCGTAAAGCTGGTCTCTTCCTCCGGGATATAGCGGTCCATCAGCTCCATGGAAGCGCTCCGGCTGGACAGCGCCAGCTTCTCCTGTTTCTCCGTCAGGGCCCAGGCCTCCGGCTGATTGACCGGCTCAAATCCCGCCTCGCCAAAGGTCTCGATGGCCGCCGGTCCCGCATAGGCGGCGCACAGTTCTTTATACGTCTCATAGGCCGAAGCCAGCACCTCCTGTTTCCGGTCGGTATAGGCTTTCCGGAAATACACGCCGTGATCGTAGCGGTGGTCATATTCGTACTGCTTGTTGGCGGAAGCTCCGTGGTAACCGCCTTTTCCGCCTGGATTTTTGTCCATGGACCAGACCCCGCAGCGGCAGAGGATCGGTTTCAGGCCCAGCGCGGCGAAATTTTCCATGGCTTTTTTCACCATGCGCTCAAAGCCCAGTTCGTAATACAGCCGGACTGAGCCTTTGACGGACAGATCCCGCCCCATGACCTCGAAGCCTTTCCGGTATCCCTCGGTGTAGGTATCCGCCATCCGGCCGATCGTCTCCTGGGGCAAACTGTTTAAGAACCGGGCCGTCGCCAGCTCCTCCTCCGACACATATTCCCCATAATAATACAGATACCGCAGATCCTCCGTGTCCATCCCCTCGACGATCTCCCGGGCAAAGCACAGGGACGGGTCCACCAGCTCGCGCAGCCGGTACTCCGCGGTCAGCTCCAGATAATCGCTGGCAAACCAGAACAAGATCTCGCGGACCTGCTCCGGCGCAGGCAGAGCCTCCTCCTCGAACTGATTATAGATCTCGATAAACAGCTCGTTCAGGATCGTCATTTCGGTCAGACGGCATTCATGGGCAAATACGATCTGGCCCCGCAGCTCCGCGTACAGATAGGAAAAAAGCGGCCCGTACTCCGCCCCCAGACACCGCGCCGCGTACGCCGGGTTCCCGTAGCTTTCCGCGTAATGCTCCGGCAGGATATCCTCATAGAGCCGCCGGTTCCACTCCGCCAGCCCCTCCAGGCTCATCCTGCGCAGTTCTCCGCTTTCCGCCAGCGCGAAAACCTCCGCCGTATCCCTGATAAACGCCGCCGTGCGCCTGAAATATTCCCGAAAAGGCGAGGGGACCGTCTCTTCCGTCTCCATCGTGCCGATCCGCTCCACGGACAGCGCGAACCGTTCCCGCACGGACTCATTTTCCTCTTTCCACAGCTCCTGATACTTCATACCTATCCTCCGAATCTTCTAAAAACGGTTTCTTACCGCATCAGCCCAGTCCGCGTCCCCCCCAACAAGGTCCGGACAGCCGCCGTGCATATAAAACCGGTTCCGTCCCATCTCCGGCTTTCCAAAAGAAAAGCGTCCGGTTCCGGCTACCAGGAAAGCCAGATCAGCAGCGCCCACGCAGCCAAAAGCAGCAGGCTGAGCACCGCGCCGATCCTGGCCAAAAGATAGTTCTTATCCTTTTGCCGAAACGCCGCCATATGGTAGCAGAACGCGGAAAAAGCGCATAAGATACTGCAGAGCGCCGGTCCGCCCACGGAAAACGGCGCTTGTCCATAGGTAACATAAGCCATATAGACGCAATAACCCCCAAACAGCAGCGCCGCCAGAAGAAGCGCCGCGCCGGTCACGCTCCGGCCCGCCAAGGGTTTTCGGATATAAGACACCCGTTTGGCGGCCGCCTCCCGTTCCCGGCGGATGTTTTCTTCTTTTCTGGCCCGCCGCATCCGCTGTTCCTGCGCCAGCTTCGCCCGTTTGGCTCGTTCCTCCTGCGTGAGCGATTCCCTGCGTACTCTCTGGCCCTCCGCCAGTTTTTCTTCCCGGATCCGCCGTGCGATCCGCTTCCGCCTCTCTTCTCCCGACTGCGGACGCCTGCGCGGGCCGGATCTAGGCTTCTTTCTTTCTGCCGGCACGAAGTTTCCTCCTCACCCGTATCTTCTGGACGATCCTGTATGCGATGAAACCGAGGATCCCGCCGATCGTATTCAGCAGCAGATCGTCCACGTCAAAACTGCCCACTCTGGCCGCCAGCTGGACACATTCGATGCTGAGGCTCAGAAGAAACGTAAGGAACACGGTCTTAAAGAATCCCCTGGCTTTCGGACTCACCACCGGCAGCATAAAGGCAAACGGCATAAACGCCAGCACATTGCCTGCCAGATTGACCAGCATCACGTCCATGCCCAGCTGTTTCCGGTAACGGTAAAAACGCCGGATCTCTTTAAATAATTCCAGATTATAGGCATATTCCATCGAAAGCCTCTCGCCCCGGCGGAACGTCTCGGCAAAAAAAACAAGATAGATCAGCGCCACCAGGTACAGGATGAACAGTACCCAGACGCCTTTCTGTTTCTTCGTATAATTATGAAACATATTCTGCTTCCAAAACTCCGATCTATGAAAACGCCTTTACGGCGGCGCAATTGATCCAACTCTAATTTTCCCGCAAAAACCGCCGTCCATACATCTTCTGCGCGGGCGGCTTCTCCCGAAAGAACGCACGGGCTGCCGCATATGCTCCTGACCGATTCCCGCCCGTCTCCCAGACCCGGCCGGTTGACCGAAAGGATACTCTCTGAACGGCGAAATTTTCTCGTGCCGGAACGTCCATTTTGCGGCAGCTCCTCTTTGGTTAAAATGACAAATGTGATTTTTTCTTCAGCAGGTTCGCGCCGCTTATGATCGCGATCACTCCCGTGCTGACCCCCGCTACGATCATGATGATGCCGATCGCAATATTGGAAACCCCCGTATTTTTCATAGCCTTATAAACCTTTTCCATCCCGCGCTCTCCTTTCCGCGTCACAAATTTTCTGTCTGAACTTAAAACACCCGCTCCGTCCGCTCAGCGTGCGCCGTACTGTTCATAGTACGCGTCGATCGCGGCTTTCAGCGTATCGTCGATCACGACCCGGCCCAGACACTCCCGGTTATACAGATATTCCACGACCTCGGCCATGGAAACGATGGCGTGGGCCCGGATCCCGTAAAGATCCCGAATCTCCTCTAAGGCGCTCTTTTCCCCCTTGCCTCTCTCCATCCGGTTGAGGGACACCATCAGTCCGAGGATCTCCACGTCCGCCTGGGCTTTCAGGATCGGGAACGTCTCCTCGATGGACTTGCCGGAGGTCGTCACATCCTCGATGATCACGACCCGGTCCCCGTCGGACAGTTTGCTGCCCAGCAGGATCCCCGTATCGCCGTGATCCTTGACCTCCTTGCGGTTGGAACAATAGCGGATCTCTTTTCCGTAAAGCTCGTAAAACGCGATCACCGTCGCCACGCTCAGCGGGATCCCCTTGTAAGCCGGTCCGAACAATACGTCAAAATCGTCCCCGTAATGCGCATGGATCGCCTCGGCGTAGTACCGTCCCAGCCGCATCAGCTGAGAACCGGTCACATAGGCTCCCGCGTTCATGAAAAACGGGGATTTTCGTCCGCTTTTCAGCGTGAAATCACCGAATTTAAGCACATTGCTCTCCACCATAAACGTAATAAAATCCTGCTTGTATTGTTCCATGCCGCAGAACCCCCTCTTTCTGTCTGTCCTCTGTCAATATAAATTATATACCATAAACGCCCCGTTTTTTCAATCAGTTTCGGACCGCGCCCTTTTATCGCACCGCGCCGGTCAGCTCCCGGACATCCTCGATCCCGTACCGGTCCATATAGCGCTCGATCCCCTCCACGATCCGCACGGTCGCGTAAGGATCATGGAAATTGGCCGTGCCCACCGCCACCGCCGTCGCGCCGGCCAGGAGGAATTCGATCGCGTCATCGGCCGTCAGAATGCCGCCCATGCCGATGATGGGCAGCTTCACCGCTTGCGCCGTCTGATAGACCATCCGCACCGCCACCGGTTTGACTGCCGGTCCCGACAGTCCGCCCGTTTGATTGGCCAGAGCGAACGTCCTTTTGTGGATATCGATCTTCATGCCGGTCAGCGTGTTGATCAGGGACAGCGCGTCCGCGCCCCCCGCCTCGGCGGCTTTGGCCATGACCGTGATATCCGTGACGTTGGGGCTCAGCTTCATGATAACGGGCTGCTTCGCTTTCGCTTTTACCGCTTTCGTAATGGCCTCCACCGCTTTCGGGTCCTGTCCGAACGCGATGCCGCCCTCTTTGACATTGGGACAGGAGATATTGATCTCCAAAAGATCCACCGGCTCGTCCGCCAACCGTTCCACGACTTCGATGTAATCCTCCGTGGTCTTCCCGCAGACATTGACAACGATCTTCGTATCGTACCGCTTCAAAAACGGGATATCCCTGGCCGCAAATACGTCGATGCCGGGATTCTGCAGGCCGATGGCGTTTAACATGCCGCCGTACACCTCGGCGATGCGGGGCGTCGGATTGCCGGGCCAGGGGACGTTGGCGACGCCTTTGGTCACCACGGCTCCCAGACGGCTCAGATCCACAAACTCACTGTATTCCTCCCCGGAGCCAAAGGTACCGGAGGCCGTCATGACCGGGTTCTTCAGTTCCACGCCCGCGATCGTCACGCTCGTATTTCTCACAGTACCACCTCCTCCGCGCGGAATACCGGACCGTCCTTGCAGATCCGCTTATTGTGAACATGAGAATGTGCGTCTACCTCTTCGGACCGGCACACGCAGGCCAGACAGGCGCCGACGCCGCAGGCCATCCGCTCCTCCAAAGACAGCCAGCACTCGATCCCCTGCTCCGCCGCGTAGGCTTTCAGCGCCCGAAGCATCGGCGCGGGCCCGCAGGCCAGGATCACGTCCGCCTCCAGCTTTTCCGCCCGGATCGCGTCCAGCACATTGCCCTTCGTCCCGGCGCTCCCGTCCTCCGTCGCCAGAGCTACCGGCGCGTACCGTTCAAATTCTTCTTTCAGAAACAGCCGGTCCCGGTAGCCCAGCACCGCCGTTTTTTCACATTCCAGATCTTTTATGAGCTGAAGCATCGGCGGGATGCCGATGCCGCCTCCGATCGCCAGGGCCCGCTTTCCGGCCGCGATCGCGGGGAAACCGTTCCCCAGCGGTCCCAGCACCTCGGCCGTGTCCCCTGTCCGGTAGGAGGAAAACTCTTCCGTGCCGGCCCCCGCGATCCGGTAGACCAGGCGCAGCGCGCCTCTCTCCCGGTCGATCTCACAGATGCTCAGCGGACGCGGAAGAAGTCTTGACGCGTCTTTCGTGTAGACTGACACAAACTGTCCCGCCCGCGCCTGCGATGCGATCTCGCCCGCATCCAGCCACAGGCTGTATATATCGTCGGCCAGCCTGTCCTGGCCGAGTACTTTTACCGTTGTTTTTTTCTTCGCCATGCCCCTTGGTATCCTTTCGTTACAGCACCCGGCCGATATCCGCGGCCATGTCGATGACCGCCTGCCTGGACGCTTCGCCGAAGCGCTCCGGCCCGAACTCCGCATAGGGGTCTTTCTTATAAGCCGCGATGATGCCGCGGGAGGAATTGACGATGGCTCCCAGACCGTCCTCGTTAAAGCAGTACCGCAGATCCTCCGCCGTGCCGCCCTGGGCCCCGTAGCCCGGCACCAGGAAATACGTATGCGGCATCTGCTTTCTCAGGATCCGGCTCATCTCCGGATAGGTCGCGCCCACCACGGCGCCCACATTGCTGTAAGCCCCGTCCATGGACAGCGCGCCCCATTCCACGACCTTACCGGCCACTAACTCATACAGGGGCCGCCCGTCGATCGTTTTGTCCTGAAATTCGCCGCTGGAGGGATTGGAGGTCTTCACGAGCACGAAGATCCCTTTGTCCTCCGCCTGGCACACATCGACGAACGGCTTCACGCCGTCGGTGCCCAGATAGGGGTTCACGGTCAGAAAATCCGTGTCGAATCCGGCCAGGGACCGGCTCCCCACCTGCACATGCCCCAGATGGGCCGCAGCATAAGCGGCCGAGGTGGAGCCGATATCGCCCCGCTTGGCGTCTCCGATCACGATCAGTCCCTTGCCGCGGCAGTAATCGACGGTCCTTTTATAGGCGGTCAGTCCCGGGATCCCGAACTGCTCGTACATGGCGATCTGCGGCTTCACCGCAGGAATCAAGTCAAAGGTATGGTCCACGATCTCCTTATTAAACTGCCAGACCGCCTCCGCGGCTCCCTCCAGCGTCTCCCCGTATTCCGCATAGGCTTTCTCCGTAATCTGCTTCGGAATATAACCAAGCATCGGGTCCAGTCCCACGCAGATCGGGGCTTTCGTTTTCTGGATCTTTTCAATCAATTTCTGAATCATGTCGTCCTCCTTGGGCTAATTCTTCTGTGTGCCGCTCCCAATCATAGCATAAAAGCAGGGTCCGCGCAATATCCCAGATATTTTCCCAGCATTAAAAATTCCTCTTCCCGGATACAGGTAAGCGGGCTCTTTTCGCGGACCAGCCGCAGACATTCCTCATAATCGGCCCAGACCACCTCGTCCAGCTCTTCTTTCTGCAGCTTCAGCTTTTCGATGTCCACTGGCCTGCGGTATACGTAGACCTGCGCCCGCTCCGCGTCCCGAAACGGTTTTCCGCGGAACGTCTCCTCCTCGTAGCCCGTACAGATCCCCACCGGCTCCAGATCTTCCGCGTCCGCCTCGATGCCCAGCTCCTCCGCCAGCTCCCGAAGCGCCGTCTCCAGGTGCCCGTCGCCCGCCGCCACATGTCCGGCGGAGGAGATATCGTAGCAGCCAGGGTAAGAATCCTTTTCCATGCTGCGCTTCTGCAGCAGCACCTCAAACGAGGGACGTTTCTTTCCGTCCGTCTCTCCGCCGCATGGCTCCGCCGCGGTCTCTTTTTCCCGCACGATCCAGATATGGGATGTGGCATGGAGGCTCCCCTCCCTGTGGGCCACACCGCGCTCCCGCACGACGCCGGTCTTCGTCCCATCCTCGTTCAGTATATCAAACAGCTCCATCGGCTTTCCATCAAGCGCCGCGCCCGCCAGTCCGCCCCTCCCGTCATAGACCAGCTTCAGAGAGAAAAACGGCCGGTCTTCGTCGATCAGGCGGAAAAAGATCTTGTCGCCCTCCCAGAGGTTCAGGCCCCAGACCCGTTCGATCGGGACCCATTCCAGCACGCCCTCGTCGCAGGCCGCAGGCTCGCCCGTAAACGCGTCCGCGGTAAACAAGGACATGTATTCCGTCTCTCCGCCGCCGGAAACAAAGGTCACCAGGCCCCGGAACCGGAACGAAGTCAGCGTATAGCCGGTCTCCTCCCGCACTTCCCGCAACAGGCATTCCTCCGGGCTTTCCCCCTCCTCGAAATGACCGCCCACGCCGATCCATTTATCCTTATTGACGTCCTGCTTCTTCACGACCCGGTGAAGCATCAGGTAGCTCCCATCCTTTTCAATATAGCAAAGCGTGCTCATATTTTCCATCTTCATTGAACGGTCCTTTCCGTTTGGTCCTGCGGCTCCTTTACAGTCTTATTTCCGCGTTTTCTTTATTGTATACCACTTTTTCCCATAAGGCAAGAATACATTCGCCGGCCGGATACAAGACGAATCTGCCGCTTTTCATACTTATTCCCATACTGGAAAAAAGCGCCAGTTCTTTTCCGCATAGACGGACCGCGGTTTCGGGCATACTGTTAAAAACGAGATTGGAGGTAATACGCGATGGATAACCGAGATACGATCAATCTGCTGAAAGAGTGCGACGCCGGAGTCAAAATGGCGGTCTCCTCGTTTGACGAGGTGCTGGAGCGCATCCAGGATTCCGGCATGAAAAGCCTGCTCTCCGAGAGCAAGGAGGATCATGAGAAGCTGGGCCACGAGATCCACTCCCTGTTAAACGAACACCACAGCAGCGAAAAGGACCCGAATCCCGTGGCAAAGACCATGTCCTGGATGAAGACCACGATGAAAATGGGAATGGACGAAAGCGACGCCACGGTCGCCGATCTGATCACCGACGGCTGCAATATGGGCGTCAAGTCCCTGCACAAATATATGAACCAGTACCAGGACGCCGACAAAACCTCCCGCGATATCTGCGGGCGGCTGGCGGACCTGGAGGAAAATCTGTGCAAGGACCTGCAGGAATACCTGTAAACGGCCGTTTTTCGCCGTAAGCATCCCGCGCCCGGATCCGGCGTATGGCAGCGGCGCGAGATCCTGCGGATAAACATGCCAAAAGACTTACCTGCATTTTTCTGCCGGTAAGTCTTTTTTGATCTTTGCGCCATATGCTGAAAGAGAACGCCGGATTCCCCAGCCTTTCCAGGAGGAACCTTATATCCCTTTTCGAACTGTTTCTGACCGCCGCAGGCCCTGGCTTTCCGTTTACCTCCAGAGCCGGTCCTCGACCCGCTGCATGGTTTTGGGATTCACCAGTATTTTTATGTCCTCGATAGAAGCCCATTCGTACTCGGCGACCCGCTTCTGCTTCAGATCCTCCAGGATCTCGTCCTTATTCTCCATCAGTACGCTGAATTCGTCTCCGACGTATTGAAACGACAGGCGCAGCACCCCGGCGTAAGCCGCCGCTTCCGGCTCCTCCGAGGCGGCGGGCGCGTCCGTTTCCCCGGTCGCTGCCGTGGGCGCCTGTCCGTCCGCGATGCTTTCTGCCCGTCCCAGATCCCTGGCGTACGCCTCATAACTCAGATAAGGTTCCATCCGGGCGGTGTTATACGTGATCCGGTACCGCACGACATCCTCCGGTACCGCCGGATCCTCCTCAATGGCTTCTTTCGAACGGGCACTGTAATAATAACTGCCGCTCAGGACCAGGACTCCGTCGTCCTCCATCGCAAAATCCAGATCTTTCGTCGCCAGATATTCCTCCCCCAGGAGTTTTTTCCCGCCGTATTCAAAGGAAGAATATTCTACGATCGCGATCCCCACGCCGACGCCGCTGACCAATACCCCTGTCAGGAATATTCCTGCAAGGATCATCCGTATGTTACGCATGTTCTTCCGCCTCCTTTCTCTCCGCGCCGTCCCTTTCCGGATCCGACCCGGCTTCCGGAAAAGCGTCCGCCCCGGAAAAGCTTTCCGAACGCTCCTTCTTTCCAAACGCATCCTTTTCCGCCGGCCTTTCATCCGGCTCCCCTGCGGAATCATTTTCCTGCGGCAGCTCTCCCTGCCAGGGCGCGGGCGGCTTTTCCGTATACCGTTCTTCCGGTTCGAGCATTTCTTCTCTCCGCACATTCCCGTAAGACGGCTGCGTCTCTTCCTTTTTCTTTACGAAGCGGCGTTTCCGCTCCCGGATCTCTGGTCCGCTTTCCGCCGCCTCGGCCGTTTTCTTCTTTCCGCGCCACAAAAGCGTCAGTCCGAACAAAGCCAGGGCGAAGATACTTACCGTCACGCCCAGACAGGCCAGCGTCACGCCCAGAAGCGGATACCCGTCGAGCAGCAGCACGGTCAAGACTCCCAGGCTGAAGAGCCCGAACATACCGAACAGCCCCACCAGCAGTACGCCGCAGATACATCCCATATTCCAAAACAGGCGCACGCACCAGACCGCAGCCTCCGCGCACCACCGGCCGATGGCCGCGATCCCGCGCCACAGACCGCCTAACGGACTCCTTTTCGCTTCCATTTCCATGTTTCCTCTCTCTGTCCTCCCCTTTTTATACGCTGCCCCAGGCGGTGCACATCCGATCCTCTCCGCCGCTTCCGCCCGCAGGCTTTCCGGCGGCCCGCCTGCCCGTTTCCCCGTCAGCCAGGCGACGGGACGGCAGAGCTGCCTCCAGAGCCAGCGCAGCGCTCTCACGCTCCACCGTCCGGCCCCGCGCAGCAGGACCAGACTCCAGCCTGCCAAGGCGGCGAGCGCTTTCCAGCACCATTTCGCCAGCGCGCACGACCGCTCCCAGCTCCAGACCACCGCCGTTTCGGCCGTCCTCCAAAGCCAGGACGCCGCCAGCGCCGCCTTTCTCCAGGTCCATGAAAGGAAGCTCCCCAGACCGTGCCCTGCTTTCGCACAAAAACTTCCGAGCGTTCCCGTCAGCCTGCGGACCGCGCCCTTTTCTTTCTCACCGTGTTCAGCCGCGCCCATCATCCGAACGCCCGCCTCCTGCCGGGAAGAACTGCCGTGTCCGGCCGCAGAGCCGCCGTCTGTCTGTCTGCCGCCTGCTTTTCCCGCCGCCTCCGCCAGCGGTTCTCCCAGGCTCCGCACGCCGTTTCCGTCTGCCGGAGCGCCAAAACCGCCGAACGCGTCTGCGTCCCCGCCCGGCCCGCGCCCTTTTATAGACGCATAATCGGTCCGCACATGATAGGCCTCCAGAATATCCGCCGTCAGCTCCCGGAAATCGCCGAAATCCGCGATCGCCTCCGCCTCGCTCAGACCGTTTTTCATCTTCATATCGATATGCTGCTCGTACTCGTCAAGGATGTCCCTCAGCTCCTCGTCCTGCAGGACCGCCAGAGCCTGTTCCAATCCGGATAGAAATTCTTTCTTATTCATCGTCCGCTCCATTCTCCTATCGCCGCATCCGTCCGCCCGTTCTCCGGGTCCGGACCGTCTTCTCCCGAACCTACCGCTGCTTATGCTCCTCCAAAAAACCGCTGACGCGGGCGGCAAACTCCGTCCACTCCGCCTCCAGCTTATCCCGGTAGAGGATCCCGGCCACCGTCAGATGATAATATTTCCGCGGCGGACCCTCCGTAGATTCCCGCAGGTACGTCTCGAAATACCGCTCGTTGGTCAGCCGCTTCAGCAGCGGATAGATCGTGCCCTCGTTGACGTCCACGACTTTCGACACTTCTTCCACCAGCTCGTACCCGTACATATCCCTCTGCCGGACCGATTCCAGCACGATCAGTTCCAGGACGCCTTTTTTGAACTGCGCATTCATACTGTCCCTCGCTTTCTTCTGGATTTATATTATACCAACTACTTGGTAATGTCAAGTACTATTTATAAAAAAGTACATGCAGCAAGGCTTACGTGTTTTTTCTTGGGGAATTCATCAGAAAACCGCTGAGAACGGTCCGGGTTCCCAGCGGTTTTCCTGTATGGAAGTACAGATAAAAGAAATCGTTTCGAATTATTTAATGAATTTCACTTCCGGATAGATCGCCTGCTTGGCGGCCTCTTTCTTCTCGTTAAAAGCGATCTTGTTCTCCTCGAACATATTCCTGCCCTGCGCATCGATCGAGACGATCAGCGGGCCGAATTCTTTCACTTTGCAGCACCACAGCGTTTCCGGCATCCCCAGCTCATCCCAATGGTGCTCGGCGATCCTCTCTACTTCCGTAGCGGCCACAACGGCGCAGCCGGCCGGGAACACGCAGTGGATCGCGCCGAACTCTTTGCAGGCGCGCTCCGTATTGGGACCCATCCCGCCCTTGCCGACGATCACGCGCACGCCCGTCAGCTTCGTAAACTCATACTCGAACTTCTCCATACGCATGGAAGTGGTCGGTCCTACGGAAACCATCTCATAGTCGTCCTCTGTCCCCTCGATCCTGCGGACAATGGGACCGGCGTGAAAGATCGCTTTCCCTCTGATATCGTAGGGCAATTCCCTGCCGTATTCCACCAGACGGCGGTGCGCCACGTCGCGGCAGGTCATCAGATCCCCGTCCAGCCAGACAATATCTCCGATTTTAATATCTGCCAGATCCTCGGCGCTTATCGGGGTAACCAGAACTTTCTTATCTCCTCTGATCTCGATCATTCTTATGTCCTCCTTTTATACTATGTAACTATCAGCCGGTGATCTCACTGATTCAGATCAATGGTTGAATGTGTGTCTACGGTTGCGTGCAGATCGCTGTCAAAGATCACATGTCCGCGGCGATGGGACCAGCATCCCACGTTCACGGCCACGCCGATCGTGGACGGATGGCGGGCGGTATTTTCGATGTTTACGCCCATCACCGAGAACTTTCCGCCCATTCCCTGAGGGCCGAGGCCGATCGCGTTGATCCCGTCCTCCAGCAGCTTCTCCATCTTCGCCGCGTTTGCGTTCTCATTATGGGAGCCGATCGGGCGCATCAGGGCCTTTTTGGAAAGCAGGGCCGCCGTCTCCACCGAGGTAGCCACGCCGACGCCGACCAGAAGAGGCGGGCAGGCATTCAGGCCGTAGCTGGTCATCTGGTCCAGCACGAAATCGGTGATGCCCTCGTAACCTGCGCCAGGCATCAGCACCATGGCTTTTC
>CANQYH010000061.1 GCA_947628025.1 uncultured Lachnospiraceae bacterium
GGTGGGGCTCCAATGGCACAGGGCCGCCAGGTCGCCGATCGAAAACGCCTGCATATAATTGTTCTCAATGTAGTCCGGGGCCGGCATGATCCCCGTCGGACCCGGGGGGTGGATGCTTTTTGGTCGAACGATTCCGGCCTTGCGGCGCTCTCGACCCGGTAGATCTCGATGTAGAGGGCGAACAAAAGCCCTCTGGCCGCCAGCTGGCAGCCGGGACGGTCTTTCACGATCTCGTCGATGGCCATGCAGGCCAGGTGGTGGATCTCCGGAAACGTTTCTTTATTAAACATATATTGGAAATTCTGAAAATCATAGCTCAGCAGATCATAATTTTCCCATGTATCCGGCAGCAGGTCCTTAAAAAGCTCTCTGGGTTCGATGAACAGGTAGGACCAGAGGCTGGCGGTGCCTTCCGCAGAATAGGTGGTGTGGGGGACGTTGCGGGGAACGACGGTCACATCTCCGGCCCGGAAAGGCGTTTTCTGGCCGTAAAGGGTCATAAAACCGCTGTCCGTATGGCAGATGCCGATCTCCAGACAGTTGTGGAAATGGAGCCGGGGACTGATGACGTCCGAGATCCGCCAGTGGTCCCCCGAAAGCGCCAGCACCGGGAACGCGGTCGGCAGATAATAATTTCGATATTCGGTTATGACCGGCTTCTGTTTGGACATAAAAATCTTCTCCTTTTTCTGCGCAGATACGTTTTTGTAAAAGTGTCTGCTTTTTCGTGCATATCGATACGGGAATTCATGACTTCTTACCAAAACTCCTCTTATATTTTATAGCAAGACTGGCAAATAAAAGCAATGGGTTTCCTGAGTTTTTGGTAAAAATTAACTTTTAAAGTTAGAAAATGGTCGTTTCTGCACAGTTTCTATGAGTAACTGCTTAGAAATCGGCGGGGGATTGTACGATAATGAATATATCCGAGAGAAGGTTCCGCCGGCGTTTTTCTGCGCGGGCGGAGGCGGAAAAAATGTAAGGAGGGAGAGCAAACATGAGAGGTAGTGGTACAATACCTTCCCGTCAGAACCACAGGATACGATGGAAAAAGTGCGCGGCGCTTTTTCTGGCGGCGTCTTTGGTGTGTCAGGGCGGTCCGGCTGCTTTCGCGACGGAGACCGGCAGTACGTCGGGGCTGAAGCTGAGCGAAAAGTATACCGGATTTGAAGGCATTGACGTGGAGTGGGATTACGGAAGCGGCCAGAGCGCGTCGTACTATGAGTATGAGCCGGCGCACGCATCCACCGCGGACGCGGCGGGTACCATCGAGATCCCGCTGGAGACCCTTTCAGGAGAGGGCGGTCCCGCACCTGTCGTGAGTTACGAGGGCAGGGACGCGGTATTTTCCGACAAGGCCTCCAAGTATCTGGAATTCGAGGTGGATATTCCGCAGACGGCCAATTACCAGATCGAGATGGACTATTATCTGTCGTCTTCCGATTCGGATCCCGGAAAGAGAGCGCTGTATATCGACGGGGAGTATCCGTTTACGGAGAGCGGCGATTTGTCGTTCGACCGTTTCTTTGAGGACGACGGCGAGCCGAAGATCAACAGCTTAGGCGACGAGACGAGGCCGTCCCAGATAGCGATTCCCGGCTGGCGCACAGCCAGGATGCACGACACGACGGGCATGTATACGCAGCCCTTTGTGTTCGAGATGTCGGCAGGCAGTCATACGGTCCGTCTGACCTATATGAAGATGGATATGTACATAAGCGCGATCCGTCTGGTGCCCCCGACCCGCGTAAGGACGTATGCGGAGGTCAAGGGAGAGTACGATGCGAACGGTTATCAGCCCGCCAGCTGCGAGACCGTGACCTTTGAGGCGGAGCTGAACGCGGTGGAGAAAAACGACCCCACGCTGCGCCGTGAGAACGACGGCGACCCGCTGGTCAGCCCGGCTTCGGAGACGACGAGGAAGTTGAACGTCATGGGCGCGTACCGGTGGCGTTCCGGCAACCAGAGCATCACCTGGCAGTTCGACGTGCCGCAGGACGGACTCTATAAGATCGGCATGTATGTGAAGCAGTCCTGGAACGACGGTCTGCCCTCCTACCGTTCCATCGCCATCGATGGACAGGTTCCTTTCCAGGAGCTTTTAGAGTATAAGTTCAGCTATAACACCAAATGGTCGTTTGAGACCCTTTCCGACGAGGCGGGGACGCCCTACGAGATCTATCTGACCGCGGGGACCCATACCATGACCATGACCGTGGTGATGGGCGAGATCGGCGAGGTCTTAAACTCCATTGAAAAAGATATCACCCTTTTGTCCGATATGCTGTTAAAGATCACGCTTTTGGCCGGCAGCGACCCGGACCCCAACTATGACTACCGTTTCTTCAGCGCGATCCCGGATCTGGAGAGCAATATGCGCATCCTGGCCGCGAGCATGAGCGAGAAGTACGATATGGTAGCCAATTTCGCAGACAAGACCCCGGCCATGGCCAACAACTTCCTGACGATCCAGTCGCAGCTGGAGGAGATGCTGGACGACCCGTTCATCATCGCCAAGCGCGTGGGGGACCTGACCAGCGCCCAGGAGAGCCTGAGCAACTGGTTCCTGTCTTTGCAGGAAGAACCGCTGGTCATCGACTATTTCAAGGTGGGCGCTCCCTCCGAGAAGTGGGAGAGCAAATCTTCGAACTTCTTCCAGAGGTTCGGGGCGACCTTTGCGCAGTTCTTCAATTCATTCTTTAAGGATTACGACAACGTCGGCAGCGTCCTCGGAGACGACGTGGAAGTACATACGACGATCGACGTCTGGATCGCCAGAGGTACCGAGTGGGCCGAGGTCATCAAGGAGATGGCCGACGAGACCTTTACCCCGGAGACCGGTATCGCGATCAACGTGAACGTCCTTCCGGCTTCCCAGTTAAACGCCGGCAACGTCAACGCCCTGATGCTTTCGATCACCTCGGGCAAGGCCCCGGACGTGGCGCTGGGCGTGGACATCACCTCCCCGGTCGAGTTCGCGATCCGCGACCAGGTGTACGACCTGTCCCAGTTCGACGGCTTCGACGAGGTCAAGAGCCGTTTCGTCGAAGCGACGCTGACGCCCTACGAGTACATGGGCGGGACGTTCGCGATCCCGGAGACCATGAACTTCAACGTCATGTTCTACCGCCGCGACCTGATGAGCGAGATGGGCATCGACCTGCCGGAGACCAGGGAGCAGCTTTATGACTATGTGCTGCCGGTGCTGTACCAGAACGGTCTGGATTTCTATTTCGGGAGAGAGTTCACCCAGTTCCTGTACCAGAACGGCGGTTCCTACTACACCGACGACGGTCTGCAGTCCGCGCTGGATACGCCGGAGGCCTACCGGGCGTTTAAGGAGTACACCGAGCTGTTCACCAACTACGGCGTGCCTGAGACGGCAAACTTCTATCAGTATATGCGTTCCGGCATCATGCCGCTGGGCATCGGCGACTACAACACCTACATGCAGCTGTCTGTGGCGGCTCCTGAGATCGCCGGCAAATGGGGCATCGCTCCGATTCCCGGCGTGAGAAAGGAAGACGGAACCATCGACCGCACGGCCGGAGCCATCACCGATAAGGGCGACATCATCATGAAGCAGAGCGAGCACCCCGCGGAGAGCTGGCAGTTCCTGAAATGGTGGTCCAGCACCGAGGTCCAGACCCGCTTCGCGAAAGAAGTGGAAGCCCTGATGGGCGCCGAGGCCCGCTGGAACTCCGCGAACAAGGAGGCGTTCCTGAGCCTTTCGTGGAACGAGGACGAGCTGGAGGTGTTCCAGGAGATGTGGAAATGGGCCCGTGAGACGCCGACCGTCCTGGGCGGATATTTCACATCCAGACATATGACCAACGCGTGGACCACGGTCGTCATCAGCGGCGGCGATGTGAGAGAAGCGTTGGAGCAGGCAGTAAAAGATATTAACCGTGAGCTGCGAACCAAACAGGAAGAATATGGGATAATAAGAGATGAATAGTAGAACGATGACGAGAACAGAACGTTTAAAACGCTTCTGGCATAAAAACTGGATGGGCTATCTTTTCCTGGCCCCCTTCGTGATCTTATTCACGATCTTCGTTGTGACTCCCGTGTTGTGGGCCGTGGGTCTGAGCTTTACGGACTACAACATGATGCAGACGCCGCATTTCGTGGGTCTCAACAATTACAGACTGCTCTTTCTGGACGATGAGGTTTTCCTGACCGCTCTGGCCAATACGTTGACCTTTGCGGTGATCACAGGTCCCGCCGGTTATCTTTTGTCTTTCTTCGCGGCCTGGGTCATCAACCAGCTGAAGTTTAAGAGAGCGTTCGCGCTGGCATTCTACGCGCCCTCCATCACCAGCGGCGTGGCCATGTCGGCGGTGTGGCTGGTCATTTTCTCCAGCGACCGTTACGGATACCTGAACGATTTCCTGCTGAATATCGGCCTGATCGATTCACCTATCCTGTGGAACACAGACCCGAAATACATTATGACCGTCGTCATGGTCATCTCTCTGTGGATGAGTATGGGTACCGGATTCCTGGTCTTCCTTGCAGGTCTCCAGAACGTCCCGCGCTCCTACTATGAGGCGGCGGCCATCGACGGCGTCAAGAACAAATTCCAGGAGCTGATCTATGTGACGCTCCCGATGATGAAGCCGCAGCTTCTGTTCGGCGCGATCAACGCGATCACCGGCGCGTTCGGCGTATTCGATATCGCCGTGTCCGTGGCCGGTATGCCCAGCCCCAATTACGCCGGGCATACGATCGTGGCCCATTTGTACGATTACGCGTTCATTCGCTTCCAGATGGGCTATGCGTCAGCCATCGCCGTGGTACTGTTTGTTCTGACGTTTACGCTGGGCCGGATCGTCTTCCGCCTGCTGTCCTCCAAGGATGAGTAGGGGCGGACGAGAAAGCGGCAGAGTAGAAAGAGAGGGTCCAATATGATTAAGATTAAATGGTTCAGAGGCCAATGGCTGCATATCACGTTCGCGAAGATCGCGTTGTATACAGTCATGCTGTGCCTGGTGGCGTTTACGGCGCTCCCCCTGATCTATCTGGTCTCCACGGCCTTTAAGCCCATGGACGAGCTGTTCGTATATCCGCCCGCGTTTTTTGTAAAGCATCCGACTACCGTCAATTTCAGCGACCTGGTGGTCTCGCTGGGAAGTTCCACCGTGCCGTTTCTGCGGTACGCGTTCAACAGCATAGTCGTAACCCTTACGATCGTGTTCCTGACCGTGGTAGTATCCGCCCTCGGCGCGTACTCCCTGGTGAAATTCAAACCTCCGGGCGGGGTGTTCCTGTTTAACCTGATCCTGATGGCGTTAATGTTCTCGCCCCATGTGACCAGGATCCCCAGCTACCTGGTGGTCAATTCCCTGGGACTGATCAATACCTACGGCGCACTGATCCTGCCCAATATCGCCGTCGCTTACAACATCTTCCTGATGAAGCAGTTCGTGGAGCAGTATCCCGACGAGCTGCTGGAGGCGGCCAGGATCGACGGCGCGGGCGAGTTCAGGATCTTCATGCAGATGGTCATGCCGGCGCTGAAGCCCGCCTGGGCGACTCTGGTGGTTATGTCCTTTGTCAGCAACTGGAACGATTACTTCTCACCCCTGATCTACGTGACGAGCCAGGCTATGAAGACGCTTCCTCTGGCGCTTCAGACCATTTCCGGCGGCGCCGCGGCCGTATCGGTAGGACGTGCGGGAGCTACCGCGGCGGCTACGTTCTGTATGACGGTTCCCACGGTGGTTATTTTCACCGCCATGCAGGGTCAGGTTATGGAGACTATGGTTTACTCCGGCATCAAGGAGTAACGGGATGGAGGGAAAAAGTGAAATCGCTTAAGAGAATTGGCGCAGGCCTTCTCGCGGGTCTCGTGTTGGTGATGCCGGTTTCCATGAACGCTTACGCGACCAGTACCGGCACGCAGAACTACGTCACCGGCGACGACAGTTACCGTATGCCGATTCCTCAGTGCTACAATGTTGTGGATACGATCAACAACATCGGCAGCTATGAGGATGAGGACAGATATTTCAAGAACCCGCAGGATATTTTCGTGGACAGCTACGACAATATTTACATCGTGGACACCGGCAACGACCGCGTGATCAAGATGAACAGCAGCATGGAGACGCTGGCGATCTTTTACGGCGACGAGGAATCCGGCAAGTTCAACGACCCGGAGGGCATTTTCGTAGAGGACGACGGCGACATGTATCTGGCTGACACCGGAAACAAGCGTATCCTGCATTTGAGCCCGGAGGGCAAATTCGTCGAGCAGTTCAATAACCCGGATTCCGAACTGACCAGCGGCGCGGCGTTCAATCCCAGCAAGCTGGTGGTCAGCCCCACAGGCTACATGTACGTGATCCGCGGCGAGAACATCATGGCTATCGACGGCAGCGGCGGCTTCAGCGGACTCTACGGCCAGACCGATATCGGATACGATCTGACGGAGATGATCCTGCGTATGGTCGCCAGCGAGGAGCAGAAGCGTTCCATCGCGAAGCGTACCGCTTCCTCGTATATCAATCTGACGATGGGCAAGGACGGCATGATCTACGCCACCAGCATGGAGCGGGAAGAGGGCGAGATCAAGAAGCTGAATTCCATCGGCACCAACGTTTACCGCAAATACAAGACCGTAGGCAACAGCATCAGCAACCCGATCACGGACTTCATCGAGAACAAGCTGTTAAAATCCGTGGTTGCCAGCAACTCCTTTAAGTTCGGCGAATACTTCGACGACGATGGTATGTATATGGAGCCGATCTTCCGCGACATCGCGGTGGACGACGACGGCATCGTGACGGTCATCGAGGAGCAGAACGGCAAGGTCTACCAGTACGACCAGGAAGGCAACATGCTGGTGGCGTTCGGCGGACTGGGCGAGAGCGCCGGCACATTCACGAGGCCGGCGGCCATCGATGTGGACAGCAAGGGCAACCTTTATATCCTGGACCGCATCAACGCCAACGTGCAGATCTTTGAGCCGACCGAGTTCATCCTGCTGGTGCATCAGGCCACGACCCGCTACGGCGAGGGCGATTACGCCAACTCATTCGTGCTGTGGCAGCAGGTCCTGGACATCGACGAGAACTACGACCTGGCCCATGTCGGCATCGCCAAGACCTATTATAAGCAGGGCGAGTTCAAGCTGTCGATGGACGAGAGCAAGCTGGTCGGCAACCGCGACGTTTACACCCAGGCGTTCGACGAGTATTCCTACGTGGTGCTGCGGCGGCATTTCGTGCTGATCCTGTTTTTGGCCCTGGCGATCATCGTCGGTCTCTACCTGCTGGTGACCTGGCTGATCCGGACTTCCAAGAAAGCTTACTGGAATTTCCTCAGCAATAAGACGAAGAAGATGGGGATCATACAGGGACTCAAGTACGCGTTCCACACGATCCTCCACCCGATCGACGCGATGGAGGGCATCCGCTACAACAAGGCCAATATCAATATGGCGGTGCCGTTCCTCCTGTTTCTCATCGCCTATGTGGTCCGGATCGCCTACATATACATCGTGCACTTCCCGTTGGCCTCCATTGAGGTCGCGGACGCCAATCTGGTGTTCGAGGCGGTGAAGCTGCTGATCGTACCGATCTCCTGGATACCGGCGTCGTTTGCGGCGACCAGTATCTCGGACGGCGAGACCAAGTTCCCGGAGATCACGTTTACCTCGGCGCTGTCGCTGGCCCCGTACATCGTGATCAACCTGCCGCTGATGTTTTTGTCCAATATCTGGTCGAAGTCGCAGCAGTCCTGGTACGGCGTCTTCTCCGTGCTGGCGTATATCGGGATGTTTCTGATCCTGTTCATCGCCATGATGGTGCTGAACAATTATACGCTGAAAAAGACGATCGGCATGATGATCGTATCCGCAGGCATGATGCTGGTGATCTGGCTGGTTCTGGGCCTGGTCTACGTGCTGACCGGCCGCATGATCCAGTTTGTGTTCACGATCCTGAACGAGTTCAAGCTGAACTTCCTATAGGGTCCGCCCGATTAAAAGGCAGAAAGGAGCGTTATGGTAAAGAACTTTATAAAAGAAAGAATAGGTTCGATCATACTCCTGGTAATCGTGGCGGCGATGGTGATATGGGGTTATGTCAGCATCAAAAATGCCCAGAAAAATGTGGTTGCCAGCTCGGAGGTTTATGTAGAACCGGAAGGAAACGTGGATTTTGAGGCGGCCGGCGAATACGTCTCGGTCGCGAAGAACGATATCGTGGAGCTTTTCTATAATGAAGCGAAAGGCGCCATCCAGGTCAAGAACTTAAAGAACGGTTATGTGTGGAAAGGGATCGTGGACGACGAGGTGTACGATCTGGAGAGCGTCAACGCCAGATGGACCGCATACCTGACCTCCTCCATCTCCATTTCCTACAGCAACTTAGAGAAACGCGATACGGTATACAGCCCCATGTACAGCGCCCGCGACGCCAATATCCTGAATACGGAATATATCGCGGACGGCGTGGCCGTGACCTACGGCTTCGGCTCGGTCGGCATCTATGTGACCGTCGAGTACGCGATCGACGACCAGGGCCTGGTGGTGCGGATCCCGATGGACAAGGTGCGTGAGGATACGGTATACCTGTTAAACACCGTCGAGGTCCTGCCTTTCCTGGGGGCCTCCGGGGATGAGATCGACGGCTATATGGTCTATCCGGACGGCAGCGGCGCGGTCACGCTGTTCGCGAATGTGAACGAGCGCCCCTCCGGCGTGAAAGCCGGCATGTTCCGCATCTATTCGGATAAGAACATGGATTTCCTCTCCCTGATGGATGAGGAGAACCAGAGGCGCTACACGGCTTCGCTTCCGGTGATCGGACTGAAGCGGAACGACAACGCGATCCTCGGAGCCATCACTCTGGGAGCGGAGAGCGCCGGTATGGCGGTATACCCCTCCGGCAGCAGCAACATCCGCCTGAACCATATCGGTTTCGAGGTCTATACCAGGAACCTGTTCAACGTCAACGTGTCCACGGTCTCCGGTACCGGCGGTGCGGCCGCCAATTCCGCGGTTGTACAGAGAGCCGACTTGAACCTGATCATGCAGGATAGGGAGATCCATTATTTCCTGCTGGACGGCGAGGACGCCAATTACAGCGGCATGGCCAGGAGGTACCGCGAATACCTGCTGGAGACCGGACAGATCTACGACGTGATCCCGGACGGAGAGCAGATGCCGCTGGCGCTGGAGCTTCTGATGGGCATCACGAAAGACGGTATGGTCTTTGACGAATATGTAAAGATGACCAGCTTCGACGATGTGATCGACATTCTGGAAAAGCTGAGGGCCAGAGGCGTGACGTCGACCCAGACGGTGCTGACCGACTGGATCAAGGGAGGCCTGAAATCGATCCCGGACTACTGGCCGCCGGCCAGTCAGCTGGGCGGATCCGGGGCGCTGCAGGATCTGGACGATTATGTTTCGGCCAATCCGGGCACCTATATCTACCTGGAGAACCAGTTCACGGAGGCCAGCACCACGGGCGGCGGTTTCTCGACCGTGGATGACGTAGCCTATAACGGGCTGGACATCACGGTCAGCGTCGAGAACTTCGATGGCGACGAGTATTTCCTGCTGAACCCGCAGGTCAGCTACGACCGGAACGAGGATTTCCTGGGCAAGATCGACAGCCATACGAATTTGGGCGTTGGATATTATTATCTCGGCCGGGTCGCTTATCCGGATTACAATGAGAACCATCCGTTCACCAAGACGGAGATGGCGAACAAGATAAAAGAGCTTCTGGCGCTGACCAGGAGCCAGCAGCACCAGGTAGCGGTCAGCGGGGCCAATCAGTACGTGTACGAGAGCGCCAATTACCTCTACCAGACCAGAGAGGGAAGCTACGGGCTGTCCATCACGGACAATTCGATCCCCTTTGTGCAGATGGTGCTGTCGGGGCTGATCCCCTATTCGACGGAGAACGCCGGCAACCTGTCCTACGATCTGCAGACCCAGAAGCTGAAATGGATCGAGTACGGCGCGCTGCCTTACTTCCAGCTGACCCAGGAATCGGCGCTGAATTTCCGCGAATCCGACTATGACTCCATCTTCAGCTCCACCTACGACGAGTGGGAAGAGCGGGTCGTAAACGTTTACGACGACATGGTCCAGAATCTCCAGGACGTCTACGGACACCAGATGGTGGGGCACGACGTGCTCGGCAAGAACCTGGTCCGTGTGGAATATGACAATGGCACAGTGATCTACATCAATTACAATAGCTCGGAACGGACGGCCGAGGGACATACGGTAGACGCGAACAGCTATGTAGTAGTCAGAGGAGGTGAGTAGAATGGCGGAAAAGGTGAAAAAGCCGAAACCTGAAAAGGCTCCGAAGCCGGTGAAAGCCCCGAAGCCCGCGGGCAAGGGAGGTTTTAAGCTGGATCTCCAGACGAAAGATCAGCTCAAAGGGCTGGTGTTCGTATCGCCCTTTATCATCGGCGTGCTGCTGTTCTTCGTGTATCCGGTGACTTTGTCCCTGCGTCTGAGCTTCGGCGACATTACCAGCGTTGTGGGCATGAAGATCCGGCTGATCGGCCTGCAGAACTATATCCGGGCATTCCTGGTGGACGTCAATTTCGTACCGACGTTTCTGCAGATGATCCAGCAGACGGCGGTCAAGTATCCTTTGACCATCGTGCTTTCCCTGATCATCGCCATGCTGATTAATCAGGACATCGCCTGCCGCGGACTGTTCCGTGTGATCTTCTTCATCCCGTTCCTGCTGGGCGTCGGCGAGGTCATGCAGCAGCTGCTGAACCAGGGCGTGGACAGGGCGGTACTGAACGTGACGGACGGTACCCTGATCCCCTACAACGTGATCAGCTACTTCGGTACGACGATCATGGATGCGGTGCAGACGATCCTGGGCATCCTGGTCACGGTCCTCTGGGGCAGCGGCGTGCAGATCCTGCTGTTCCTCTCCGGACTGCAGAGCATTTCGCCGGCCCTCTACGAAGCGGCGCGGATCGACGGCGCGACCGAATGGGAGATCTTCTGGAAGGTAACGGTCCCCATGATCTCTCCGATGCTTTTGCTGAACCTGATCTACACGCTGGTGGATTCCTTTACCAACATCACGAATCCGATGCTGTCCTACATCCAGGACAACGGATTCAAGAACGGCGAGTTTGAATTCGGAGCGGCCATGGGCTGGATCTACTTCGCGTTTGTCGGACTGGTCGTGGCGCTTGTGTTTGCGATCATGAAAGGTTATATGCACACGAATGAAGTTGAGGGGGTGAAGAAACATGCTAGGAAGCACAGGATCATCACAATCGAAAGCAAGCCAAAGCGTTCTTTCTGATAAGCTGAGATGGCGCCTTACGCTTCTCAGGCGCAAATATGTTTCCTTTACCGGCGTCAAGAAGCTGGTGCTGAGAGTATTTCTGTATCTGCTGATTTTGGGCCTGGCGTTTGTGTTCCTGTATCCGTTTTTGTACATGGTATCCAATTCGCTGATGTCCAACGCGGACCTGAGCAGTTCGTCTGTGAAATGGCTGCCCACCCAGATCAAATTTGAGAACTATGCGGTGGCCATCGACCTGATGAACCCGTGGCCCTATGTGAAGAACTCCCTGTTTGTGACGGTCGTGGCGTCCCTGGGGCATATCATTTCCTGCTCCTTTATCGCCTACGGTTTCGCCAGATTCAATTTCCCGGGCAAGAACATCCTCTTCGCCTGCGTGATCCTGGCGTTCATCGTGCCGATCCAGACGCTGATCATCCCGCTGTACCTGACGTTCTCCAGGCTGCAGTGGCTGGATACCTACATCCCGCTGCTTCTGCCGACGTTCTTCGGCTTCGGCCTGAAAGGCGCGCTGTTTATCTTCATCTTCCGGCAGTTCTTCCTGACGCTGCCGAAAGACCTGGAGAGCGCAGCCAAGATCGACGGCTGCGGGTTCCTGATGACGTTCTGGCGGATCGTGTTCCCGCTGGCCCAGTCCACGCTGATCGTGGTGCTGGTGCTGTCGGTGGTATGGCACTGGAACGATTTCTACGAGCCGGGACTTTACATCTCCCGTCCGGAGCTGGGCTTCTTGCCGCCGAAGCTGAATTCCATCATCGCGGCGGCCAGCGCGACGCCTGACGAGCAGCAGGAGCTCCTGCGCAACCTGGGCCTGGCCGACGGCGAGGACGTGCTGAACAATGCGGTCGTGATGGCGGGAGCGCTCTTCATCAGCGCGCCGGTACTGGTATTCTTCGGCTTCGCTCAGAGGAAGTTCATGCAGGGCATCGAGCGCAGCGGTATTACCGGCGAATAGGATTGGGCCTGCATTGCGGGTAACTGCGCGGGAGGCGTGCTTTCTGACCAAAGGCGCGCCGTCCGCGTTGAGATAGTTACAAAAAATAAAACGGAGGTAAAAAGAAGATGAAAAAGAATGAGATGAGAAGAATCCTCGCGGCTGCCCTTGCTTCCGGCATGGCGGTCAGCCTGGCTGCCTGCGGAGGCGGCGGAGAGACTTCTACGACGGCTGCGACCACAGCTGCTGCGACGACAGCCGCTGCTACGACGGCCGCGACCACAGCTGCTGCCGAGACGACGGCTGCCGCTGCGGAGACTACAGCTGCTGCGGCGGAAACCACGGCCGCTGCTGCCGAGACGACGGCTGCTGCCGCGGCTCCTGAGATCGATACGAGCTTTACCAACATTTCGGTCGGTCTGCCGCTGGTCAGCAACGCGATTTCCGAGCATGATACGTCGGAAGAACTGTATCAGTATGTGGTGAATTTCCTCAACGATTACACCGGCATGAACGTCACCTGGAATTTCCTGGATGACGACGCCTATTATGACAGGCTGGATATGGACATCATCGCCGGCAACGTATCCGACGTAGTAGTAGCCGGAAACAGCGCTACGTTCCTGGATGCGGCTCAGAACGGACTGTTCTGGGATCTGGCTCCCTATCTGGATGAGTATGAGAACCTGGGCGCTATTCCGGAGGCGGTGCGTGCCAACGCTTCTCTGAACGGCAAACTGTACGGACTTCCCCGTTCCCGTAACCTGGGCCGTAACGGTGTGGGCTGGCGTGTAGACTGGCTGGAAGCTCTGAACATGGACAATCCTGAGGATGTGGATGATTTCTATGATATGCTGTATGCGTTTACCTATGACGATCCCGACGGCAACGGCGTGGACGACACCACCGGCCTTCTGATCTGCAACTACAGCGGATACTGGGA
>CANQYH010000062.1 GCA_947628025.1 uncultured Lachnospiraceae bacterium
TTCTCGCTGGTGGAGTAGGTCATGGCGAACGTCATCTTGTTGTGGTTGTATTTGCGGAAATAGGGGTCCAGCTTCATGTATTCCAGGAAATCGTGCATCCAGCCCATGTTCCATTTGAAGCGGAAGCCGAGGCCGCCGTCCTCCGGGCTTTTCGTGATCATCGGCCAGGCCGTGGATTCCTCGGCAATGATCATCGCGCCGTCATGGCGGCCGGAGATCACGCTGTTAATGTGCTTGAAAAATTCGATGGCTTCCAGATTCTCATGGCCGCCGTTGATATTGGGGACCCAGTTCCCGGCGCTGCGCCCGTAATCCAGGTACAGCATCGAGGCGACGGCGTCCACCCGCAGGCCGTCGATGTGGTACTGGTCGAGCCAGTAGAGGGCGTTGGCGATCAGGAAGTTCTTCACTTCGTTTTTCGCGTAATCGAAGACTTTCGTGCCCCAGTCGGGATGCTCGCCTTTGCGGGAATCCGCGTACTCGAACAGCGGCTCGCCGTCAAAATCCGCCAGGCCGTGGGCGTCCCTCGGAAAATGGGCCGGCACCCAGTCCAGGATCACGCCGATGCCGTGGCGGTGCAGGTAATCGACGAAATACATGAAGTCCTTGGCCTGCCCGTAGCGGGAGGTGGGAGCGTAATAGCCGGTGACCTGGTAACCCCAGGAGCCGTCGAACGGATGCTCCGCGATTCCCATCAGTTCCACATGCGTGTAGCCCATCTCCAGCACGTATTCGGTCAGCTCATGGGCGGCTTCTATGTAGGTATAAAAGCCGTTTTTTTCCGGCCGGTCCTTTCGTTTCCAGGAGCCCAGATGTACCTCGTAAATGGACAGGGGCGCTTTGACGATATCGGTCTCCCGCCTTTGCTGCATCCATTTTTCATCTTTCCAGCGGAACCCGGAGATATCCGCGGTCACGGAAGCGGTGCCCGGGCGGTATTCGGACTCAAAAGCGAACGGGTCCGCCTTGAAAAGCACCGCGCCGGAGGACGTGGTGATCGCGTATTTATAAAGCGCGCCTGTTTTCATGCCCGGTATGAAGATCTCGTAGATGCCGGAGGTGCCCAGCAGGAACATGGGATCGGCGTCCGGGTTCCAGCTGTTGAAATCGCCGACCAGCGAAACGGAGGCGGCGTGGGGGGCCCAGACCGCGAAATACATGCCGTCCTGACCCTGATAATTCTTCGGGTGCGCGCCCAGCTTTTCATAAATACTGTAATGGGTGCCCTGCCCGAAGAGGTAGCGGTCCATCTCGGAAACAAAATTCGTGCCGATCGGGACGATCTTTTTCGGCCGTCCCCGTTTGCCGGTGCGCAGCACCGCGGCGGGAGCGGCGGCGTTTTCTGCTTTTTGGGAACGCCGCGTCCCGGATTTTTTCGCGGTCGCTTCCGCCGTTGCCGGTTCCTGGTTTTTCTTCGTTCTTGCCATGATCATACCCCCTTGATTTTTAAGACGGCGCCTCGGCCGCCCTCGAGTGTAAGGTAAATGCGCCCGTCCCGGATCGGAACGGCGGCTCCGTCGATCAGGTTTACGGCCTCCGTACCGTAAACAGGCGTTGGAATCTGCATCGAAGCCGGATGTTCATCGTTATTGACCGCGGTCACGATCGCGGAACGACTACTGACGCGGGCGAACGAATACTGGCGCGTGGTCAGGGTCAGTTCCTGGTAGCGCCCCAGATGCAGCTCTTCGTTTTCCTCGCGGATCTGTCCCAGCTTTGCGATATAGCCGGTCAGAGCGCAGTCGTACCGCCCGCAGTCTGCCATGGAAAGGCAGGGCCGCAGGGCCTCGTCGCTGTCGCGGGTCCGCTGCCCCGTCAGCGCCCATTCGCTGCCGTAATAGATGGACGGAATGCCCGGAAGCGTGTACAGGAGGGTATAAACGGAGTACAGATGATCCGGGTTTCGCAGTTTGCTGGCCAGCCGGTCCTCGTCATGGTTGTCCACGAACGTGTAGAGCCGGTCCGCCACCTGCGAAAGCCGCCTGATCGTGTGCGCGATCTCGAAGTAATTATGGTCGTTGTGACCGGAATACAGTCCTTTATGTAATTCGTAATTGGTCACGGAATGGAGCGTCTCCGGGTTCACCCAGCGGGCGTATTCGCCGTGGATGACCTCGCCCATCAGCCAGAAATCCTGCTTCATCTCCTCCGTGCGCCGCCGCAGCTCCCGCATAAAGCCGAAGTCCAGCACATTGGCGCAGTCCAGTCGGATGCCGTCGATCCCGAACTCGTCGATCCAGAAACGGATCACGCCGAACAGATACTCCCGTACCTGGGGATTGAAAAGGTTTAAGCAGGGCAGCTCAAAATGGCCCTGCCACGCATCGTAGCAGAAGCGGTCGCCCAGGGGGCTGCCCCAGGAAAAATTGACGCCCCTGTACCAGTCCTTGTAAGGCGATGCCTCGCCCTTTTCCCGGATATCCCGGAACGCGAAAAAGTCCCGCCCGGTATGGTTGAACACGCCGTCCACCACTACGCGGATGCCGGTCTCATGGCAGAGAGAGACAAAGCGCCGGAAGTCCTCGTTGGTCCCCAGCCGCCGGTCCACCAGACGGTAATCGCGGGTGTCGTAGCCGTGGGAGCCGGATTCAAACAGCGGGCCGATGTAGACCGCGTTGCAGCGGAGCCCGCGGATATGGGGGATCCAGCGCTCCAGCTCCTCGAACCGCCGGACGGCCGGTCCATCCGGCGGATTCTGCCTGGGCGCGCCGGTCAGTCCCAGCGGGTAAATATGATAAAATATCCCTTTTTCATACCATGTGCTCATAGGTGTCTGTCCTTTCGGGGTCGTAGTATCATGGACGGTTACCGCACGCTCTCCAGATCCTTGAACCGGCGCAGCAGGAACTGGTAGCGCAGCTGGGCCGCGTTCAGTTCGTAGATATAGCAGTCGATCAGCGTCGGATCGATCTCCTGCTCGAAATGGTTCCGCGCGGAATCGATCCTGTGGCGCGTCCGTTCGATGTCTGCTCTCAGCTGCTGCCGCTCCAGAAGAAGCAGCGCCCGCCGTCTTTTATTTTCCAAATTCATTTCCTGTCGTCTCCCAGAATTTGATAAATATAGTATTTCTGGGGAAGCGGAAAAATATACATGAAAATGATCCGGCCGGCCGGAGGCATATAGTGTCCATAAAGACATTTTACCATTTTCATCTGCTTTGGTCAATGATTCGGGGGGAAAAATACTGAAACGGCTGTCAAAACTGAAGAATTTCTACAAAACGCCGAATTGTCGAACAATGTCGAAATGGAAAATTTATGCTTGACATTTCCGGGCGGAGGGCGCATAATAAAAATCACTCAATAACAGTCAGTTTTTTCAAAGTTCATTTACGTATATGTACCGCCCGGATCGGGCATTGAATCCAAAGATAATGAGGACTCAAGGAGGTGGCGTATTATTATTGCCGAAAGGTGGCTTTTGCTTCTGATTCTGTCAGGCGCGGCCTGGTATGACGCAAGAGAACACAGGATCCCCAACTGGTGGCTGGCAGCGGCGTTTCTCTGCGGACTGGCCATCAAGGTCCTGGGAGCGCAGGAGGGGAGAGCGGCCGCCGCGTGCGCGGGGTACCTTTTCAGGAGCCTGGCGTGTGTGGCTGTCCTGTTTCCATTGTTCGCGCTCCGTATGATCGGGGCAGGGGATATCAAGCTGATCGCTGTGATGGCCGGATTTCTGGGATTCGGCAGCGGGCTTTGGGCGATTGCCTATGGATGTTTCGCGGGAGCGATTCTTTCTCTGGCGAAGCTGTTGGTGCAGAAGAACCTGTACCAGCGTCTTATGTATCTGTTCGTCTATCTCAGACGGATGTTCCAAACAAAAGAGGTCGTGCCGTATTATCGTGCCGATCGTGACGGATATAGTGTGGTCATACCTCTGGCCTGCTGTCTGCTGGCGGGGTATGTGTGGTATCTGTTTGTCTCATAAAGGCTCTGCCGCGGGATGCCTGCGGAGAACCGTTTCATATTGGAGAAAGGAGTTCGCGATGGAAAAGATCATGGCGGTCTATGATTTGGACCCTGATTATGCGCAGAGGTTCGCGGATGTGGTGAATCAGAAAGAGAAGACGCCCTTTACGGTGGTTCCGTTCACTTCGCTGGAGCTGCTGAAAGAGTATGCAAAAAAGCATAAGATCGAGCTTTTGCTGATCAGCGCGTCGGCGCCGCGGGAGATGGTGGAGGGGATCGAGGCAGGTTCGGTGGTGACGCTGTCGGAGGGGGAGCTGTCGACGCAGACGGAGGGTTATCCCAGCGTTTATAAATATCAGTCGGCAGACAGCGTGATCCGCGAGGTCATGACCCGGTACTGCGACCAGCCGTCGGAGGAGATGTTTGTGGTGCTGGGGCGGCGGGCCAAGGTGATGGGGGTCTATTCTCCGATCGGCAGGTGCCTGAAGACCTCGCTGGCCTTGATGCTGGGGCAGCAGCTGGCGCGGGAGGGGAAGACGATCTATGTGGGGTTCGAGGAGTTTTCCGGTATCACTCGGCTGTTGAGCGGCGAGGGCAAGAGCGATCTGTCGGACGTACTCTATTTTCTGCGGCAGGGCAATCTGAATGTGGTTCGCCTGCGCAGCATGGTTTATACATGGAAAGACATGGACTATATCGTGCCGGTGCGCTATCCGGAGGATATGGAGCAGATGAGCGGCGACGAGGCGGGGCAGCTTTTGGATGTGCTGGCCTCAGAGTGCGGGTACAGCTACGTGATCGTGGACGCAGGACGGCCGGGACGGAACCTGCTGCCGGTACTGGAACGCTGCGATGTGATCTATATGCCGGTGAGGGAGGACGAGATCTCGGCGGCCAGGCTGGAGGAATTTGAAGAATACCTGGAGAAAACCGGGGACGAGGAGCTGCGGGGGAAGATCCGCCAGCTGAAACTGCCTTATCCCGGCAATCTGGGGCGCGGGAACGACTACATGGACAAGCTGTGCTGGAGCGAGCTGGGGGATTACGTGCGGAAGCTGGTGAAAGGAGCGCCGTGGAAATGAGCGCAGTCAGGAAAGGAAGCGCCGACAGGGCGAACGGGTGGAAAAAGGAACTGCAGAAACAGCTGCGGGACGCCATACGGGAAGAGGCCAGCGCCCGCCGCCAGTTAAGCGATGAAGAACTGTACGAGATCATTGACCGGCACATCCTGCAGGCGGGGGAGCAGCGGCATCTGCTGCTGAGGGACCGCATCGATCTGCGTACCTCTCTGTTTAATGCGTTTCGGAAACTGGACGTCCTGCAGCAGGTCATGGATGATCCGGATGTTACGGAAGTGATGATCAACGGAAAGGACCATATTTTCGTGGAGGAATCGGGGGTCATGCGTCTCTGGGACCATACGTTCGAGTCGGACGAGCAGCTGGAGGATATGATCCAGCAGGTAGTCAGCCGTGTCAACCGGGTGGTAAACGTGGCTACGCCGATCGCGGACGCCAGGCTGGAGGACGGTTCCCGCGTCCATGTGGTGCTGCCGCCTATTTCTTTGGACGGGCCGGTCATGACGATCCGCAAATTTCCCCGTGTGATCACGATGGACATGCTGGTGGAGAACGGGGCTATCTCGCAGGAAGCGAGCGATTTTCTGCGGCGGCTGGTGCGGGCGGGCTACAATATTTTCATCAGCGGCGGCACGAACTCGGGAAAGACGACGTTTTTAAATGCGCTTTCAGCCTACATACCGGAGGACGAGCGGGTCATCACGATCGAGGATTCCGCGGAGCTGCAGATCCAGCATGTGAAAAACCTGGTCCGGATGGAGACACGCGCGCCCAACGCCCAGGGCGAGGGAGCGATCGGGATCGGCGACCTGATCCGCGCTTCCCTGCGTATGAATCCCAACCGGATCATCGTGGGAGAGGTCCGCGGCAAGGAGGCTATGGAGCTGCTGAATAGTTATAATACGGGGCACGACGGGGGCATGAGTACGGGTCACGGCAATAGCCCGGCGGATATGCTGGCCCGGCTGGAAACCATGGTGCTGATGGGGGCGGAGCTGCCGCTGACGGCGATCCGGAGCCAGATCGCTTCTGCGCTGGACATCCTGATCCATCTGGGGCGGTTGAAAGATAAGAGCAGAAAGGTATTGTGGATCGTGGAGGTAGACGGTTATGAAGAGGGAGAGATCCGGCTGCATACGCTTTATCAGTGGGAAGACGGGGAATTACGGAAGAAAGGGGAACTTAAGAATCAATGGAAACTTCAGACGGCAGAAGAATGAAAGCGCAGGATCTCATGCGGCGGACGGCGGCGCACGGCAGGGAGGCGTCATTGGCGGGCGAAGACACGCCGGTATGGGAAAACAGAGGCAGGAGTCCGCCGTGATCGCGGATTACCAGCAGTACCAGCTGTCGCCGCTGGAATGGGCGGAAGCGTTGGCCTTGGGAATATGCGCGGCGGGAGCGGCCGCCTATGCCTGCTATCGCAGCTGGATAGTATTTGCGGTACTGCTTTTTCCCGCGGCGCTGGCGCCCCGCTATATGCGGGAGATCTGGAAAAAGAAGCGGCTGAGACAACTGGAGCTGCAGTTTAAGGAAGCGATCCAGCATCTTTCCGCCGCGCTGAGCGCCGGGTATTCCGTAGAAAACGCCGTAACGGTCGTAAACCGGGAATTAGAGATGATCTATGGGCCGAAAGGGATGATCTGCCGGGAATTGGCTTATATGGAACAGCAGATGAGGATGAACTGTCCGATCGAGCTGCTGATGAACGATCTGGGCAGGCGCAGCGGCTTGGAAGATATTGAGAATTTCGCGAGGATCTTCCAGATCGCCAAACGCAGCGGGGGACAGCTGGTGCCGGTCATCTGCCGTACGGTACAGATCATGGACGACCGTTTTCGCGTAAAGGAAGAGATACGGACGCTTACTACGTCCAGACAGTTTGAGCAAAAAGTCATGAACGCGACGCCGCTTCTGATGATCTTTTATATAGAAGCAACGTCTCCCGGATTTTTTGACGTGATGTACACCACCATGCTGGGACGTGTGGTCATGACGGCCTGTCTGGCAGTATATCTGCTGGCCTGTTACCTGGCGAAAAAGATTTTGGATATATCGGTGGCGTAGGGAGGCCCGGGTATGAAAGGGGAACGTGTGAAAAAGCAAAAAAAGGCGAAAGCAGACCCGTTTTTGCAGAAAAAATGGGCCGTTCCGGTTCTGTGTATCATCGGAGGACTGCTTCTTTATGCGGCGGCGTCCGCGGGAGGAGCGATGGAGGACGAGGCGGCGGAGGGATACTTAAACCGGGGCGGTTATGGGGAAGATGAAAAACTGTATGAACTGTTTGTAGAGGGCGCGGGCGAAGAAACGCTGGTATGCCAGGTGGAGGTACGGCCCAGACAATATACCGAGGAGGAGGCCAGACTGGCTTTTGCCAGGATCTTCGATGGCCTGGAAGAAGAGATCCGAGGTGAAAATCCGGGTCTGGATCATGTAGAGACGGATCTGACGCTGCCGGAGACATTTTCAGAACCGGGGATCACGGCGTCCTGGTACAGCGACGCTCCGGATATATTGGACTCTTATGGGCAGATCCAGATCGCCGATTGTCCGGCGGAGGGCGTGCAGGCGTGGCTGAGCGTGGAATTGAGCGATGGAAATTATCAGGAATCGCGCACATTTCCGGTGTATATTTTTCCGGAGACCGTGCCGGAGGGGCAGCGGCTGGCGCGGGCGATCGAAACGGAAATCCGCCGCGCGGAAGAGAAAGATCTCCACGAAGCGCTGGTGAAGCTGCCGGATTCCTACGACGGACATCCCTTGCGGTACCATCAGGCGGGAGAAGATTACCGGCTGATCCCGGTGCTGGGGATCGTGGCGGCGGTTCTGCTTTACGCCCGCAGCAGGAATCAGGGGGAAGAGGAACGGAAAAAACGACGAAAGCAGCTGGAACTGGACTACGCGGATGTGGTGTACCGGCTGATGGTGTTTGTAGGGGCCGGGCTGACGGTAGGACGGGCCTGGGAACGGATCGTGCAGGATTACGAGGCGAGACGAAACGAGAACCGCTGCGGGCTCAGGTACGCGTATGAGGAGATGGCGGACGCGCAGGCAAAGATGCAGTACGGCATACCGGAGGGACAGGCGATCGAGGAGTTCGGGAAACGCTGCCAGCTGCAGTCCTATCTGAAACTTAGCAGCCTCCTGGAACAGAACCGGCGTACCGGCACGAAAAATCTGACAAAACTGCTGGAACAGGAGATGAACAGCGCCTGGGAACAGCAGAAAAGCACGGCCCGGCGTCTGGGGGAAGAGGCGGGGACCAAGTTGCTTTTGCCGTTGATGCTGATGCTTATAGTGGTAATGGTGATCATCATGGTTCCGGCCATGATGACGGTGTAACTTATGTTTTTGGAAAGAAAACGGAGGAAATGATATGAAACTTTGGCAGGAATTTAAGGCCTTTATGGCAGACGACAGCGGATTGGGAACCATCGAGATCGTCCTGATCCTGGTCGTTCTGATCGGGCTGGTGATTATTTTCAGAAAACAGATCACGACGCTTCTGGAGTCGATCTTTAAGGAGATCAACAAGCAGGCGAAGGAGGTCTATTAAGTGAAAAAACGGGGGGAGATTACGGTATTTTTGAGCCTTAGCCTTTTATGCGTTTTCGCGCTTCTGTGCGTGATGGTGGAGTCCGCCAGAATGGCCGGTTCAAGGTATTATTTTCAGACGGCGGTAAACGGCGCTCTGGATAACCTGTTCAGCCAATATCACAGGGAATTGTGGAAAAAATACCGTATTCTCGGCCTTCCGTATGAGTCGCAAGAAGAAATAGGCAGCCGTCTGGAATCCTATGTGCAGAAATATCTGGAAGTCGAGAACTGGTATCCGATCGAGTTGGAAAAACTGGAAATATCCCGCTGCGATACGCTGGTCAGCCGGGGAGGGGATTTGCTGGCGCAGGAGATCGTAGACTATATGAAATACGGCGTCTGGAGCGAATTGGAACTGTCGCCGGAGGCCGGCCTCAGCTTTGTGCGGGATATGGAAGAAGCGATGGAAAGCGGAAAGCTGGCGGAGGACTATACGGAACGGGCAAAAGAGGTCCAAAAGCTGGAAAAATGCGTGGAAAAGATCGCAGCCTGTATGGAGAACCAGGAAGACCGGGCGGAACGGATCGCCAGAGAACTGGCGTCCGACGATGCGGGAGGCTTTCGCAGCGCCGCGAAAGCTTTCCGCCGGGAAGCCGGGCGGCTGGACGGTCTGATCGAGGATTATGACGAACAGGCAGAAAAGATCCGGAAGAAACAGGGTGTGAGCGGGAAGACGACGGAAGCGGACGGACCTTACGCGGCCTATATCGATGAAGACGGGGCCCGGCGGCTGGAGATCCTGGAACAGGCGGAGATCACGGTGCGGAATCTGGAACTCCTGAGCAGGACGGAGAGTTTGGCGGACGAGCTGGAAGAAGCCTGGGAAGCCGAAAAAGAAGAAGCGAAAAAAAGAGCGGCGGAAGAAAATGGAACCAGTCTGAAGGATCGCCTGGGGCTGTCCTGGAGGGAAGAAGTCGGCGATTTGTCCCTGGGAGAAGCGGAGGCTCTGTGGTCGGATTTTACGCATACGACAATGGTCGTCCAGAAATCAAAGGGCGACGAGGAAAAGCGGAAATTGCTGGACCGGATAAAAGATATGGCGCAGGGGGGCCTTTTAAAGCTGGTGCTGCCGGAGGGAGCAAAGGTATCCGGGGAGTCCCTGCCGCGATCCGGTCTCCCATCCCAGACGGCCGCGGGGAAGAGTACGGATACGCCGAATCCGCTGGAACGAGCGTTGATCCACGAGTATTGCGGGACTTTTTTCACCAATGCCATGAGCGAGGAGAGCCATCCGGTGCAGTATGAACTGGAATATCTGCTCCAGGGCAAAAATACCGACCGCAAGAACCTGGAGGGCGTCGCTTCGGAATTGCTGCTGGTGCGGCAGGGACTGAATCTGGCGCAGATCCTTGCGGATCCCATGAAGCGAGAAGAGGCGCACAACCTGGCGCTGCTGATCGTGGGTATAACCGGAATTGCTCCGCTGATCGAGATCACGGCGTTTTTTATCATGGGCATCTGGGCAGTCGGGGAAGCGATCGTGGATTTACGGGAGCTTTTCCGCGGCGGATGCGTGCCTGTGTGGAAATCGGCAGAGCAGTGGCAGCTTTCGCTGGATGGACTTCTGGATATGGGAGAGAAAAAGAGCTGTCCGGAAAAGGAAATGCAGCAGAGCGGCCTGAATTATGAGGGATATCTGAAGCTGCTTTTGTTCCTGACCGATCACCAGATTTTGCAGATGCGGATACTGGATGTGATACAGATGAACCTGCAGCGGGAGGACAGCCGCTTTTCCATCAGTAATTGTGCATATCAGGTGGATATCCTGGGTCAGGCTTGTGGAAAACATGTGTTTTTTGAATTGCCGATAGTGGATAACTTTGTCGAAAAAGTGGATAAGTATGATCTTGCGGCGAAAGCGGCGCGAGCGTATTAGCGGTGCGAAAGGAGACGGAAAGGTATGCCCTTTTTCCGGACTGGAAGGAAACTATTTTTAGATTGTCACCTCCTTTATGGACATATTATTAAAAAAATAAATAAAATTTCTCTCCAAGTGCGAATCCCTTTAAAAAACAGAAAGCCTGGAAAAAGGGTATTCTTTTCCGCCTCCGCGAGCATGACGCTCGAAGCGGCTCTGGCATTGCCGCTGGTGCTTTTTGCCGGGATCGTCTTGCTCCAGCCGCTGCGTATCCTGGACGTAGAACGACAGATGCAGGCGATCGTAAATTCGGTGGGAGAAGATATTTCTCAGCTGGTATATGTGACGGAGGAATGGTCAGATGCGGAATGGGCGGATACGGCGGCTGCGATCGCGTATGCGGAGGGGAGTGTCCGGCTGAAAGCGCAGGATCTGCCGGTCGAATGGCTGACGATGATCCGCTCTTCCATACTGGAAGAGGATGCGGTGGTGGATCTGGTCGTGGATTATCAGATGCGGATGCCGTTTTCGGTATTTGGTTTGGGAAAGATCTGGCGAACGAACCGCTGCTATCTGCGGGCGTGGGTGGGAGCAGGCGGCCTGGAAGAGGAGGAAGACGCGGAGGATGAGACCGACCCGATCGTGTATGTTGGAAAAGACAGCACGCGGTATCATGTCAGCGCGTCCTGCCATTATCTCTCCAATCATCTGACGGCGGTGGCGCTGCGCGACCTGGATTCTTACCGCAATAAAAGCGGCAGCCGCTATACGCCGTGCGAGCGGTGCGGCGCGCAGGCGGCGGGGATCGTGTATATCATGCCGTCCGGGGAGCGCTACCACGGGAGCCAGTCCTGTTCCGCGATCCAGGCGTATGTGACAGCGGTGCGCAGATCGACGGTGGAACATCTGGGACCATGTTCGTATTGTTCCCGCGGAAAATAAGGAGGCGCAGATGGAAAAGGCGGTAAGATGGTTTTGGTTTGCAGGATTGTGCCTGGCTGCGTGGGAAGATGTTCGGAGGCGGGAGATTTCGGCGCGGATACTTGGGCTTTGGCTGGTTCCGGGATTGGTTTACGTATGTTTTTCCGGATGGACGGAGCATGTGAAAGCTGCCGCGGTCGGAGCCGGTCTTTTGCTGTTAGCGAAAGCGACCAGAGGAGCGGTTGGGGAGGGAGACGGCCTGTTTTTCCTGGTGACAGCCTGCTATCTGGGCTGGAGCGAGACGGTGGCGCTTTTCATGGCGGCGCTGGGAGTGAGCTGCCTTTGGAGCAGCGCACTCATGCTGCGCGGTTTCTGGACAGGAAAAGGCACGGCGGGAATGACGGTGCCGTTTTTAGCCTGCGCATGGCTGCCGGGTCTGTGGGTGGCGTGCGGAGGATAGGAGACAGGGGGCGGACAGATGCAGGTATCGGGAACTGGGGGACAAAGAGTGCCGTGTGGAGAAAGACGGGAGAGAAAAATGAGATTAAAAAAAGGAAAACGGTACTGCCGGGCTTCTTACACGGTTGAGGCCTCGTATATTATGGCGATCGTGCTGGCGTCACTGGCGCTCCTGATCCAGACGGCTTTCGATCGGTACCGCGAAGAAACCGGGATCATGCGCCTGCACCATGTGGTGGAGCAGCTGCGGGGACAGATGACAGAAACGGAGAGGGACCTATCGGATGCGTCCTGGCAGGGCAGCGTCCGGGTAAAGGACAACCGGATCTGGTCCCTGGATAATCTGCCGTGGGAGGGACCGGAGGTGACAGGGAGCGTAGAGGGGAACGGATGGCAGAAAGAGATTCGCGCTCATGTACACAGTCCCGAGGATATGATGCGAATGATGGCGCTTGCGGATCTGGTGGAAAACATAGGCAAGGGAGAGGAGAATGATGGAGGAACGGAAAAATCTGGAGATTAGTTATCGCCGGGAGATGGCGCAAAATTATCTGATGATCGGGGCTAAGGAGGAATCGGAGGAGAGCTTTGAGGCGCGGATGCTGTCCAGCAATGACATCGAGGGTCTTTTGAAGTTCCGGATCCGCCGGACGGATAACCGTTGCTGGTACTGTTATGAGATCACGTCCCGGCAGCCCCTGTCCAGAGTGCTGGAGAAAAAGACAGTCGACGCCCGGCAGATACGGCAGCTTCTCCTGGGAATCGTGCAGACCCTGAATCGGATGCGGGAATATCTTCTGACGGAACAGCATATTTTGCTGGATCCGGAATGTATTTATGTAAATTCCGAGAGTTTTCAGCCGGAATTGTGCCTGGTTCCGGGAATGGAGGCAGATTTTGCGGAGGAGTTAAGCGGGCTGCTGCGGTTTTTGCTGGGGAAGACGGATCATCAGGATAAGGAAGCGGTAGTTTTGATCTACGGTCTGTACCAGGAAAGTCTGAAAGAGAATTACGGATTGGAAAATCTGCTGCGCCAGCTTGTGAAAGAGGATTCCCCGAATGAGGGGAATATGGAGGAAAGCCCCTTTTTTGAGACAATAGAGAAAATGCAGGAGCCATCCGTTGATGTCTCATCAGAGGACTTTGCGCCGGAAACGCTTCGCCGCGAACAGAGCCAGGAGGCCGGATATACGCCGGTAAAAAAATATATACCGCTGTTTTTTCTGATTCCGGTTATCTCTGTGGCGATTCTGTGGTTTTGGAAAGGGACTG
>CANQYH010000063.1 GCA_947628025.1 uncultured Lachnospiraceae bacterium
TGCTGGATGTCGTAGGCGTTATTCTCATAGACGTCGAAGATGATCAGCTGTTTCGGGTTATGCCCCGCGATCTGCCGGCAGAGCTCGCTGCCGATGGAACCGCCGCCCCCGGTCACCAGGACCGTCTTCCCGCTGACATAGCCCAGGATCTCATCCAGGTCCACCCGGATCGGCTCCCGGCCCAGCAGGTCCTCGATCTGCACCTCGCGGAGCTTGGAGACGCTCACTTCGTCGTTTAAGAGCTGGTAGATGCCGGGGAGGATCTTTACTTTGCATCCCGTTTTCCTGCAGATCTCGATGATCTCTTTCCTGGACTGGGCGGAGGCGGAGGGCATGGCGATATAGATCTCATCGACCCGGTATTTCTCCACCAGCCGGGGGATATCGTCCCGGTTTCCCTCGACGGAAACGCCGTTCAGGATCTTCCCCATCTTATTTTTATCGTCGTCCACGAAGCAGACGACCGTGTCATTCACGAAGCTGCTGGTGTGGATCTCTTTCAGAATGACGGAACCCGAAGTCCCGGCCCCTGCGATCAGAATTCGCTTCCCGGCTCTCCCGTTCTTTCGGAACCGCTGCCCGATCAAGGACATATAGATCCGATAGGATAAGCGGACAGACAGGGTCCCGCCGCACAATACCGCGAACGAAATGATAAAGTAGCTCCTCGGTACCGCGATCTGCAAAGGCGTCATCCCGGCGATCTGCAAGAGCGCGGCGATACCGCATGCTCCCATGATACTTAAAGCTTCTCTCACTCCTGCCACGCTCCACATGGTGGCATAGAGTTTCCACACAAAAAAGACCGCCAATGTGACGGTTATGTAAAAAGGCAGGTAGCGAAACACTGCCGTCTTATATTCGATTGGGACCGATTCCCATTTCAGGTCGAATCGGACCAAAAGACCCAGGGCGGCGGACAGACAAATGACGATCGCATCGACCGCCAGCAATAACATCATCCGCACGCGCTTGTCCTTTGGCATGTATTTCTCGATCAAATTTCTGTCTTTTTGCGCCATTACAAGTAATTTCCGGCCCTTTCTCTGTACGGTTTATCGGATTTTTTATACAGCCACGTTTTTTCTGTATTCCTCGTGCAGCGGGATCTCATCGGTCCCCGGCGCCGAAATATCTTCGCGCTGCATGATCATCACATGTCCTTTCACCTGGTACATGTTCTTCCCCGTCTCATCTTTCTCGATCGCGATCACTGTATAATGCCCGGCCGCCGGCGGTTTCAGCACCGTCTCTGCGCCATTGTAAAGGATCGTCTCATTTATATCCTCATTCGCCAGTATCCCCAGCGGCAGTACGGAGTCTTCTCCCCAAAGTATCTTGTGCGTCTTGGCAAAGCGGCTGGAAAAACGGATCTTTTCAAGCCCGTTTAGCAGATATTCCAAAGGGCCGCAGATCCGGTACGTATTTTCCTCCTCCGATTCCCGCAGCACATAGGAAACATGCACGACATGGTCCTTTCCAGAAACCGTCTCCAGGAACCGGGCGTCCTGCTCCATCAGCGGGAACATGGACAGGTACCCGGTGGCGATCAGCCGGGACATGGCCGGTATCTTTTCCAGACGCCGGAAAAGAGGCTCTGTCTCCTGGCATGTCAGAAAGACGCTGCCCTGGAATAGCGGTTCCCGCTCGATCATGCTCTGCTGCTGCCGCCGCAGGTTCCGCTCATTATAAATGATGAAAACGTCGTCATACATATAAGGAGGGACGGTCCGCCGGATTTCCTTTACCAGCGCTTCTTCTCCGCCATGCCACGTCTTCAATCTGTACCAAAGCATCCGATTTTACCCCTTTCCGGTCTGCCGCGACCGATACTTTCCGAATATAAAGGGCGGCCTGCGCCGCCGGTCAAAATTTTCGTGCAGCTGCTTATAGTTCGGCAGCCGCGTTAAAGATCTGAAATGAATCTCTTTATACTTACATTTACGCCAATATCCGGATGCTTTCTGCCGGTACCTCCACCAGGATCTCCCGGTCAAACATCTGGACGGAAACCGTCACCGTATTTTTCTTTGCCTGACGGACAACGGCCTCTTTTCCCTCAAACGCCCCGTCGATGACGGTTACTCTATCCCCCTCTTTGAACGAACGGGCCGGGGCCGTTGGTTCCGGGACCGTGTATTTCTCAGGAACAGACGCCGGCGCTTCCACTTTCCCATAGGAGAGCTCCCTGCGGACATCGTCATTTAGGATAATCCCCATCCGCACAATCTTTTCCTCTCCGGCGATCGTCAGCCGGACATTCGCGTACCGGTCCCTGAACCGGTAGGACTGGATACAATTCCTGCAATCCCGGAGAGGGCCTGATAAATAGGTAACATGGTTTTTCCCGTCTGTCGCAACGTAAGTGAGGCGCACAATGTGATCCGGATCCATCACATTCAGCAGGAATTCCGCTTCTCCCTCGTAAAGCGGGGTAAACATAAAGTCTCCGGCCGTTATGATCTTTGCCATTGCGGGGATCGCTTTCAGCTGCTGAAAAAGGAGCGCGGCATCATCGCAGGAGATAAAGATATATCCGGGAAACAGCCTCAGAATATGGACCTGGTTCTCCTGCCGCCTGTCCCGGAGCTGTTCATAATAAGCCACAAAACATTCTCCGTAACAATCTTTCGGCGCTTTCCGGCGGATCATCTTCACCAGCTGCTCTTCCCGGCCTGTATAAGTCTGTATCACGTACCACAGCATTTCTTATGCCGCTCCTTTCTGTCTGCTCTCTCCGTAACAGCCGGTCTCCGGCTGCTTCCGAACCTCCCGCTGCCGCATAGAAATCCCCTCCGATATCCCGGCCCGGATCTCTTCCGGACGTTTGGCTGCACCGCTCCCCCGATTTCCTTTCAATGGGTAAGCTTCGCCATTCCGTCCCGTCCTTTCCGGTCGGCTCGGATGCTAATTGCCATATAGGATATGCCCGGATCGTCGTTTTCCGATCTCTCCGGCATATGCTGCGGCCGTTATGACCCCTTTCAGCAGAAACGTCTCCACAAGGCTCACGAATCTCCTCCAGGTTTTGTGTTTTAGCCAGATCCATATCTCGGCTAAAATAAGTTTACGGAAGCAGAACGGTCCCGCCGCGCAGGTTCCGGCTCCGGATGGAGCTGTTCCTGACGGGGACCTGTCGTAGAGTAACCTACTCTGCGACAGAGTCCTGTTTTTCCTGATAAAATCTGGGAAAACGGCGTATCTGACGGCGCATTTGACGGCTTAAAAAAGGAGAGAGCGTAGCATCCCCCGGTCTGCTCGACCGCGGAGAATTTCTTAAATATGGAAAAGAATGATTGGAAAATGGAGATTTTTTACAGTCTGCCGCAGCGTTAATTATGCCATATCCCCATACACAGACGGAAAAGAACGATCGGAAATGGAGATTTTTTGCGGGAAAACAGCGGTGCCCCGGTATGATTTCATTTGCAGAACAGCACAGCAAGCCCCGGATCTCCGAAAAGAATGAAAAGACCGGCATTTACGCAAGGATCTGACGGCTTATTTGACGGCGCATTTGACGGCTTATTCCGTGATTTTTTGCGGTTTTCCGTCAAGATTCCTGGAAAATGTCCTCTTAAAAGGACAATATTGACTGCTGATTTTGTGTGATTCTTATTGACAAATGATGATTTCTTTTGTAGAATCCATATGGAAGTAAGAAATAAGACGATTGAGAGCTGTCGTAGAGTAGGTTACTCTACGACACTTTCTTTTTAAAAAAATATTCCCCAGCGTTTTTATGATTGGGAACATACCGATGATCTGCCGTACGCCTCCGTTTAACAGCTACCGGCGTACTCTTTAGAACCAGGTGCCGGTTTGCTGTACGCTTCTCTGCGGCAGGTACCGGCGTATCCTTTACAGAAAAACGGCAGCCCACTTTACATAGTCTGCCGTTCTGCATAAGCTGCCCTGAGGCTCCTGATCAAGCACGCTCTGATAAGGTCCAGATATTGGGATCTTTGCCGGGCAGTAAAACTGTGGTTTCGGACCGCGTTCTAAAGTTCAGCGGTCTTTCGCTGTCTGCGCCGCATCAGTTCGTGGGCTTCTTTGCCGGTCATATGCTTGATCTCGACTTGTATCATACAGAGAGCGGCCCATTCCCGCTCGATCTCTTTCGTCCGGTTTTCTTCGGTATCGCCGGGCGCGTATTTGCGGGCCAGCGCCTCGATCGACCTGCGGATCTCCGCTTCGTCTTCCAGGATCCGCGCCCTGCCGAAAACGATCACGCTTCGAAAGCAGGTCGTATATTTCTCCGGCACGATCTCATCCTGGTCCGTCACGCAAAAAGAAACCCGGCTGCAGCCGCGGATCGCATCCAGCTTATGGCCGCTTTTCGCGCAGTGAAAATAGAGGCTGCCATCGACGTACACATAGCTCAGGGGCACCGCGTAAGGATAGCCCCCGTCTCCCATGACCGCCAGCACGCCGGAAGTATTTCTTTCCAATATCCGCTCACATTCCTCCTGCGAAAGCTGTTGGGCGGATCTTCTCATCGCTCTGAATTCCATCGTTCCTCCTGCACATTCCGGGCCAGGCAGGCAGCGCCCCCGCCGGAACGTTCTCTTCTTAAAATCATAAAGCCGTTCGGACACGGCGCAATGCAGGCGCGTCTCTCACAGCGCCGCGATGGCCTCTCGGACATTCTGCACCCCGACCAGCCGGATCCTGCCGTCAAAAGCGGAAGCATTCATTTTTTCCAGACAGATCCGCGGCAGGATGCAGCAGGAAAATCCCAGCTTCACCGCCTCGTGGACCCGCTGCTCGGCCATGGAAACGGCGCGGACCTCTCCCGACAGCCCCACTTCCCCGAAGACGACGGTCTTTTCGTCCACCGGCTTATCTTTCAGGCTGGATACCAGCGCCAGGATCACGGAAAGGTCCAGGGCAGGTTCATTCATCCGCATACCGCCGGCAATATTCACATAAGCGTCATAACGGCCCATTTCGTAATGGCATCGCTTCTCCAGCACCGCGATCAGCAGATTGACGCGGTTGCTGTCGACGCCCGCCGCGGTCCTGCGCGGGATGCCCAGATTGCTCTGGGTCACCAGCGCCTGTACTTCCAGGAGGATCGGCCGGGTCCCCTCCATGGCGCAGGCCGCCACGGCCCCCGAGGCTCCCTCCGGACGACCGGACAGCATAAATTCCGACGGATTCTCCACCTCGACCAGGCCCTGCTCCCGCATCTCAAAGACGCCGATCTCATTGGTGGAGCCGAACCGATTCTTCACGCCCCGCAGGATACGGTAGGAAGCGTGCCGGTCGCCCTCGAAATAGAGGACCGTGTCTACCATATGCTCCAGCACCCGGGGACCGGCCACGACGCCCTCCTTGGTCACATGGCCGACGATGAAAATCGTGATGCCGCTTCCTTTAGCGATCTGCATCAGCAGGTTCGTAGATTCGCGCACCTGGCTGACGCTTCCGGGCGCGGAGGCGATCTCTTCCCGGTACATGGTCTGGATCGAATCGATGATCACGACCTCCGGCCTGACCTCCAGGATCGTCTCCTGGATGCTGTCCAGGCTGGTCTCGCACAAAAACAAAAGTTCCCCGGCCATCGGACCGATCCGGTTGGCGCGGAGCTTGATCTGTTTTAAGGATTCCTCGCCGGATATGTAGAGGACTTTCTGTCCGGCGGCCGCCAGGTTGCGGCAGACCTGCAGAAGCAGCGTGGATTTGCCGATGCCGGGATCGCCGCCGACCAGAACCAGGGAACCGGCCATAACGCCGCCTCCGAGCACCCGGTCCAGTTCCGGATAACCGGTGGAAGTCCTGTCTTTCTCCTCCACGGAGATCTCGGAAAGCCTGGCCGGTTTCGCCCTCTCCGCGGGCCGCAGCTTCGCAGCGCCGGCGCCTGCATCTTTTTTCCCCACAGGTTCCTCCACAAACGTGTTCCATTCCCGGCAGGCGGGACACTGGCCCATCCATTTCGCCGATTCATAGCCGCATTCTCTGCAGAAAAACGCGGTCGTCTTTGCTTTCGCCATAATCCCTCCCTGAACGTTCTCCGTCCGTTTTTGCTAAAGCCCCGCACCTCCCACAGGAGAGATACGGGGCTCCTAAGATCGAAATCCTGTCCGTATTCCGGCCCCCGCCGAACGGTTCCTCCGAAAGGGCTGGGTTTTTCGAAAACCGGCCGGAATCTGACGAATTATCTTTACTGTTTTACGATCCGCACCCGGGCCGAACCGCCGTCAGAGAGTTCTACGCTGAAATTCAGTTTGCCGCTGCGGTTTGTCCTCATATTGCCGGCAGAAACGTCGTCCACGTAAACCTCGTACTCCACATCCTCTTCCATCTGCAGCGTGATCTGCGCGTCCTGGCCGCAGGACACCGTAAATTCCACGTCCGTATCCGTGACCGTGAAATGACCGACCGCCGTACCAGGGACCGACTCATATACAAACAGGCCGTTCCTCTCCAGCTTGGTGATCTCGCGGAACGTTTTTACCTTGTAAAGATCCCCGCCGCTTTCAAAATCCTCTGCTTTCGCTTTTTTATCCAGGCTGTAATTTCCAAAACTGATGCTTCCGTCCGCTTCTGTGCGGATCAATTCTTCTGCTGCCGTCATCGGATTCTCCCCTTCCATGTTTCTTTTCCGTACGCGCCCCTTACCGCCGGGCACGCCATGTATCCTCATATTCTCAGGCCGCCTACCGCGTCTGGCCGGCCGCGAACACAAGCCCGTTTTCTCCGCTGTGGATCTCTACGTCGTCTCCTTCTTTGACCGCGCCGTCCAGGATCTCTTCGGCCAGACGGTCCTCCAACAGGCTCTGGAGCGCCCTCCGCAGCGGTCTCGCCCCAAATTTTTCATCATACCCTTTCTCGATCAAAAATTCCCTGCCGTCCTCGCTCACATGGAGATCGATGCCCATCTGCTGCTTTGTCCGTTTGCTGATATTTTTCAGCATGATCGCGACGATCTCTTTCATGTTTTCTTTCGTCAGCGGATGGAAGACGATGATCTCGTCCACGCGGTTGATAAACTCCGGCTTAAAGAGATGCTTGACCTCCTCCATGACCCGGTCTTTCATGAAACGGTATTTTTCCGCCTCGTCGTCCACGGACGTGAATCCCAGGCGCTTAGGGGAAATGATATTCTCCGCGCCGGCATTGCTGGTCATGATCAGGATCGTATTCTTAAAATCAATCTTCCGCCCCTGGGCGTCGGTGATATGGCCGTCGTCCAGCACCTGTAAAAGGATATTGAACACGTCCGGATGGGCTTTCTCGATCTCGTCGAAAAGGATCACGCTGTAAGGGTTGCGGCGGACTTTCTCGCTGAGCTGGCCGCCCTCGTCGTAGCCCACATAGCCGGGCGGCGAACCGATCATTTTCGAAACGCTGTGCTTCTCCATATATTCCGACATGTCCACGCGAATCAGCGCGTTCTCCGTGCCGAACATGGCCTCCGCCAATGCCTTGCAAAGTTCCGTCTTGCCGACGCCGGTCGGCCCCAAAAACAGGAACGAACCGATCGGGCGCTTCGGGTCTTTCAGTCCCACACGGCCGCGGCGAATGGCCTTGGACACAGCGGTCACGGCTTCCTCCTGTCCCACGACCCGTTCGTGGAGAATGGACTCCAGCTTCTTCAAGCGCTCGGATTCTTCCTCTTCCAGCTTGCGTACCGGGATCTTCGTCCAGCCGGACACTACGTCGGCGATCTCTCCCTCGCCTACCGACAGGCGGCGGGTGGTCTTTTCTTTCTGCCATTTTTCCCGGACTTTCTCGATCCGCTCCCGCTTTTTGGCCTGTTTTTTCTTGATCTCGCCGGCTTTTTCGTAATTCTCGGAAGCGATGGCCTGCTCTTTCTGCCGCTCCAGGCTCTCGATCTCCTGCTCCAGCTGCCTGATCTCCTCCGGCTCCACAAACACCGTCAGACGAAGTTTCGAGGAGGCCTCGTCGATCAGATCGATGGCTTTGTCCGGCAGGAAGCGGTCGTTGATATAACGGGCGGACAGGCGGGCGGCCGCGCGCAGGGCCTCGTCGGTAATCGTCACCTTATGATGCTCCTCGTACCGCCCCCGCAGGCCTTTCAGGATCTCGTAGGTCTCTTCCTCCGACGGTTCTTCCACCGTCACCGGCTGGAAACGCCGTTCGAGAGCCGCGTCCTTCTCGATATATTTCCTGTACTCTTCGATCGTGGTGGCGCCGATCAGCTGCAGTTCTCCTCTGGCCAGGGACGGTTTTAAAATATTGGAAGCGTCCATCGCTCCCTCCGCGCCGCCTGCGCCGATGATCGTGTGGATCTCGTCGATGAACAGCAGCACCTCGCCGTCTTCCATCACCTCGGCGAGGACCCTCTTGATCCGCTCCTCAAACTCGCCTCTGTACTTGGAACCGGCTACCATACCGGACAGATCCAGCGTCAGGACGCGCTTGTTCCGGATCGTCTCCGGCACGTTCCCGTCGACGATCATCTGAGCCAGCCCCTCCACGACGGCGGTCTTGCCCACGCCGGGCTCTCCGATCAGGCAGGGATTGTTCTTCGTGCGGCGGCTGAGGATCTGGATCACCCGCTGCATTTCCTGTTTCCGGCCGATCACCGGATCCAGCTTGCCCTCTTTGGCCAGGGCGGTCAGGTCCCGGCTGTAATTGTCCAGCACCGGCGTGCTGCTCCTGCCCCTGGCGTCCGTCATCCTGGCCCCCTGCAGTTCTTCCCGGCCGGAGGCTGAGTCTTCGCCCATGGCCGCCAAAAGATCGATGTAAAGCCTCTGGACGCTGACGCCCATGGTATTGAGCAGGCGGGACGCCACACAGTCGCTCTCCCGGATCATGGAGATCAGCAGATGCTCCGTACCGATCAGCGGGGCTTTAAAGCGGACCGCCTCCCGGTAGCTGTTCTCAATGACCCTGCGGGCGCTGGGCGTGTAGGTGTTCTGCTCCGCCAGGCTCACATTCTGGCTCGGACGGATCAGCTGGCTGATCAGTTCGATCACCTTGTCCTCCTGGACGCCGCATTCTTCCAGCACCCTGGCGGCCACGCCCGATCCCTCCTGCAAAAGCCCTAAAAGCAGGTGCTCGGTGCCCACGTAATTGTGGCCCAGCTCCTCCGCCGCCTCCGCGGCCAGTTCGATCGCGGTTCGGGCTTTTTCCGTAAAACGATCTATCATAAACAGTTTTCCTCCTTATTTCCTCGCGCAGTTTTTATACCAGTTCCGGCAGCTGCTTGCGCAGATACTCCGCCCTGACCACGTCCAGCTCCCCCTTGTCCAGCGGGCGTTCCGACAGGCTCTGCAGGCTGGCTGTCTGGATCCCCAGCATCAGCTGAAAGATGGAACGCGGCTCCGCGAACCGGATCAGCCCGTCCGCGGCCCCGGCCAGAAGCTGGGACAGGTAGCTCATGGCTTCCTTGTGGCTCAGCCGTCGGGCGTATTTTAGCACGCCGTAGGACTTGTAGATCTCATCCTCGCGGACCAGACGGTGGCTTTTGAGCGCCATCATGCGGACCTGGTTCTCCTGCTCGTCCAGCTGACCGGCTACTTTCTCCACCAGGCCCACGAACTCCGGCTCCGTCTGCCCCATGGTCTTTTGATTGGACACTTCGTAAAGGGCCCCGTAATTCTCCCGTCCTTCGCCGTAAACGCCGCGAATGGAAACGCCGAAACGCCCCATATCGCTGATCAGAGACGGGAACTTTTTTCCCAGGGACAGGCTGGGCAGATGGACGATCACGGCCGCCCGCATCCCCGTCCCCACATTGGTCGGATAGGAGGTCAGGTAACCGTATTTCTCATCGTACGCATAGGAAAAACGGGCATTGACAAAATCGTCGAGCTGACTGGCTTCTTTCCAGGCTTCCTGCATATGAAAACCGGCTTTCAGCACCTGGATGCGGATATGGTCCATGCCGTTGAATACCAGGCTCACATCCTCTCCCTCCGACAGTATCATCGCCATCGGTCCTTTTTTCTTTATGATCGATGAATTCAGGACCCGCTTTTCCCGCAGGGTCCTAAGCTTCAGCTCCCCCAGCTGGGACAGGTCTACTATATCATATCTGCGGCCGAGCTGTCCATCGATATCTTTCAGCCCCTCGCAGAGCCGCCCGATCATCTCTTTCGCGCTCTCTTCCGAAAGGCGGGCCGGAAACACATATTCGTCCCAGTTGCGCGCCAAACGGACTTTGCTGCAGATAATATTTTTCCGTTCCGGATCGATCTCTTCGTACCAGCTAGACATCGCTCGTCTTCCCCTCCTTCAAGTCGCGGATCCGGTCCCTGCACCAGGCGGCCGTCTCGTATTCCTCTTTTCTGAGGGCATCCCGCAGCTTCCGCTCCAGGGAACGGATCTGCTCCTCTGCGGAGGCCTGCGCCGCCGGTTCTCCCGCCTCCGGCACGACTTCCGGATCTCCGTCCGTATTCTGGTACAGCGGCTTCTTCCCCTTATGGCAGTCGCTGCCCTGGATCTGCTTGATATTGTCGTGGATCAGCACGTCGAAGACCCCGTAACAATCGGCGCAGCCAAAACAGCTGTTCTTCACAAATTCCTCGTAAGTCATGCCGCAGGTGGGACAGACGATCTGCTGGTACTTCTCCTGCTTTTTGGCGGGCGTCTCCCCTCCCAGAAGCGCCGAAAGGAATTCCGCGAACGGAAACTCCCCGTCAAACAGAGCCGAATACTGCCCAAAATCCAGATCTCTGGCGCATTGAGCGCAGAAATGGTGCTCCGTCCGCGAACCGTTGATCACTTCCGTGTACTGGATATTCGCCTCGCGGATCTTACATCTTTCACATAACATGGCAATCCTCCCGCCTCATTCCATAGATTCCTCCCAGTTGGCGAAGAGATCATACATCTCGTCCACCAGCCGGTGTACTTCCTCTCTCCCGATGCCCTTGCACACGGCCTTGGCCATGGCTACCGCAATCTCCTCCCGCATCTCCTCCAGCACCCGCTTCTTATCCGATTCCAGCGCGACCACCGCTCCTCTGCGGCGGTCCAGTTTCACAAAGCCTTCCTCGCGCAGGACCGAATACGCCTTATTTACCGTATGCATATTGATGCTGACATATTCCGCCAGCTGGCGGACCGAAGGGAGCGAATCCCCCTCGCGGATGCGCCCGGTGGCTATCCCGAAGATGATCTGATTGCGAAGCTGCATATAGAGAGCTTCATCACTGTTAAAATCGATCTGCAAAACCATACTATACTCCCACCATCTTTCGTTATAACTGTTATAGCGATTATATAACAAATCATGAGAAACGTCAAGATGGAATCCGGTGCCAGCAGGCATATGCCGGCAGACAGGAAAAGGGCCGCCTAAAGCAGCCCCTTTTCCTTATTCCAGGTCGATCAGTTCAAAATCATCGCCGCCCTCTTTGCCGGAAACCGGTTCCTGCGGCTTCGCGTTCTGCTGTTCCGCAGAGGCGGCCTCCTCTTCTCCGGTCACCGGTCCCCGCACGACGTAGTTCTGTCCCTGCTGGGGAGAGGCCTGTCCCTGCTGACTGTTCTTCGCAGCCTGCTGCTGGGCAGCCGCACGCTGTTTCTGCGCCTGCCGCCTGCGGATCTGCTGCTCGGCCCTCAGAGCGTCCTCACGCCCGGCGGCAGCCTCCTCTTCCTCCAAACCGCGTATATAGCGCTCTTCTCTGGAAACACGGCGCTTGTCCTGCTCCGCAAGGGCCTGCTTCTGCTTCTCGCTCTTACGGCGCTGAGGATAATCCCGGTCGTCCTGGCGCTTCTCATAGAAATCGTCGCTCCCGCTTCTGGTAACGACCAGGGCGATGACCACGACCAGCAGCACGATCGCCAACACGATCAGGCCGATGATGATGTAAAATCTCACCTGATAATCGTCCATCAGGGAATTATATTCCGTCACCAAGGCCGCATATTCCTCGTCGGCGGCCACGTCCACCAGCGGATCGCGGAAATACCGCTGGATCGTTTTTTCTGTCAGGTCATAACGGTAAAAGTCTGTCTCGCCCTTGCTGCCGGTCGCATAGAAGATGCAGTAGCGCGGTTCCTGGCTGGCATCTGCGCCCCAGATCCAGCCCTGCACGATATGGCCGTCGATACTCACCTCCGCCAGCACAAAACCGTCCGGGATCTGGATATCCGCCGTCACCGGATGGACCGTCACGCTGGTCTCCGCCGTTTTCAGCACCACGTCCTCAGATGTATCCGGGACGTCTTCGCCGCCGGACGCTTCCGCTTCTCTCGTAACCGTGATCGTATAGGTCCTGACCGTCTGCCCGTCCTGCGCGGTTACGGTGCAGACCACCTGGTTCTCGCCCTCCTGCAGGTTTTCATGACCGCTCACGGATACGCTGGCCCCCGCGTCCACCGCCGGGGCGTCCACCACCAGACTGTCCACGTCGCTGCCGACGCTGGCCGTGTAGTCCAACACATCCGGCGAAAACGCAGGCGTCAAAGAGCCGGGAGAGATCTGCAGTCCCGCCAGATTCGCATTGGCAGAATCCTGCGGCGCGGCTGCGATCGTGACCGCCGAGGTCCCCTCTCGTTCCACCGTCACCAGCTGGCTGTCGCTGTCGTATACTTCCTGGGAAGAAATCGTGATCGTCGCGCTGCCGGCCCTGAGCGCCCGAAACGACAGGGAGAATCCCAGTTCCGAAGCCGGCTGGCTGTCGGTGCTGCCGGTCACCCGCAGAGTGCCCGCGCCGCCGCTGGCCCCCTCTCCGCCGATAAATTCAAGGAACGACGGGTCGTAGGACAGGGTCACGACCGCGCTGCCGATCGTCTCATCCCCCGTGGAAGTGATCTTCATCGTGACATCTACGGTCTCGCCCGCAGTCGTACTGGGATCCGAAAACGCGATCCTCGCCGCGAGAGACAGAAACGACGTCCCCATAGCCAGCACAGCGGCCGCCATCATACCGATCAGAAACTTTTTCATTTTCCTTTTCATTCTAATTTGAATCCCCTTTCCTGGATTTATGGAACTATCGTTACATCGCTTCCCCCCGGCCCTTCTCCGGCGGCTGTCTCCTGTCCGGAAGAAGATCCGGACAATGGCGGCCCCTCGAAGATCACGCCGTCTTCAGATGTCTCGCCCGGAGCAGACGGTTCGGCAGG
>CANQYH010000064.1 GCA_947628025.1 uncultured Lachnospiraceae bacterium
CGACATCGCGAAGCTGAACTTCGAATACATCACCTACGCGACCCCCAACAAAGGCGCATTTGACCTGCTGGACGAGGAACTGCAGAACAACAAGGCCGTCTTCCCCGACATCGAGTCCCTGCAGAACTGCGAGGTCTTCCGCTACTTAGGGGACGAGGCGGACCAGATGTATAACGAGATGTGGAAAGAGGTCAAGTCGAGGTAATCTCAAGATAAACTCAACCCAGCCATAAAAACCGCCCGCGGCGGCAGCGACAGACACAGGTTATCGCTGCCGCCGTGGTTTTTTAATGAACGCTTTTTACTTTCGTCATTGCTTTCTGTCTCTTATTAGTGCCACAAGTGCGGCACTTTTTTACCGCTGATCCAGTTCTTTCTCAATCTCCTCAACAGACGGCAAACTGCTCTTGAATTCCTCAGGCAAAGCATGGGCAATCTGATTTTTCCATTCTGCTACACCTATAGGATTTTGGTACCCCGCAAGAGAATATTCAACAACAGTCTTGTTCTTCCCTTTGACAAGAAGCAAACCAATCGTTGGCTTATCATCTGGATGACGTAATATGTCATCTACCACATTCTGATACATATTCAATTGGCCGATAAAGCCCGGCTCAAAATCACAGGCTTTCAGCTCAATCACCACATAGCAACGCAATTTCAGATGATAGAACAGCAAGTCAATATAAAAATCCTGATCGCCAACCTCCATGTGAACTTGCCGCCCTACAAAAGCGAAGCCCTGACCAAGTTCCAAAAGGAAATTCTGAATATGCTCTGTCAACTGTCTCTCTATCTCCGCCTCGCGCCTGGGCATATCTGTGCCTAAAAAGTCAAATAAGTATGGGTCTTTGAAAACCTGATTTGCCATATCCGAATCTGCTGGAGGCAATGCGACAGTAAAATTGTTTACGCTCTTACCGCTTCGCTCCATCAACCTATTTTGAATCTGAAATTCTAGGACATTGCTGCTCCAACCATTCTCTATAACCTTTTGCGCATACCAAATGCGGCTCTCCTGAGTATCCAGTTTGTCCATCAGCGCCCGATTTGTTCTCCACGGAATTTGTGCCACAACCTGTTGCACAAATTCGTAATCAGGCCAGCACTCCGCGAATTTCCGCATATACTTGATATTTCGAGGAGAAAAACCGGACATTTCTGGAAACGCTTCTTTCAAATCCTTTGCCATCCGATCAATAACCTTTGCTCCCCAACCCTCTGCCTGCTGCTTGTCCAGAATAGCTTTTCCAATCGTCCAATAGAGACAGATCATACTGGAATTGGCATTCAAAACAACTGATAACCGTCTTGTCTGGATTTGTGCTTTGATTTCTTCTATAAATTTCATATAACTATCGCTCATTTCTGACAAATTTGGAGCAACAGGAAATATTACTCCATCTTTATTCTTTCCCATACGCTTTCTATTATCCAACATATTCACCTCATTTTCCTCCAAACCTCACATAGAAAAGCCTTCCAATGTGAGGTTTGGACATAAGAATCATGTTAAGACCTGCACCGTGTCAAGAATAACGGCCACATTCTGCATTTTCAATCCACGAGACACTCGCGTGCCTCGACTTCTTTCCATCTGATAACTATTTTTAGAACGATAATTTTCAATCCACGAGGCACTCGCGTGCCTCGACCCACTCTCTTATGTTCCATCAGCTCCTCTTTCAATTTTCAATCCACGAGGCACTCACGTGCCTCGACTGCTTGCTTTCATGAAGTCCCGCGCCCACTCCACTTTTCAATCCACGAGGCACTCACGTGCCTCGACTGTCGCTGCTTTTCGCAGTATATAACGGCAGCAGTTTTCAATCCACGAGGCACTCGCGTGCCTCGACTATAGCTATTGCTTTTCTCCTACGTATTTTAAGCTTTTCAATCCACGAGGCACTCGCGTGCCTCGACCTCCGCTTACTTCCACAAGCCTTGCTTGTGTGCCGTTTTCAATCCACGAGGCACTCGCGTGCCTCGACTGACATTCACCATGGATGATATTTTCTAGTCCAAGTTTTCAATCCACGAGGCACTCGCGTGCCTCGACGGAGCTACACCTTATATATCACTCAATATTCGGAAGATTTTCAATCCACGAGGCACTCGCGTGCCTCGACGGGCTGATCTCTTTTTAGAAAAATCCATCTTCAAGGTTTTCAATCCACGAGGCACTCGCGTGCCTCGACAGCCACAGAATGGGTTAATACCATATCAAACATTTTTCAATCCACGAGGCACTCGCGTGCCTCGACGAGCTATAACAGGGAATCCCCTTTTTCTGATAATTTTTCAATCCACGAGGCACTCGCGTGCCTCGACTTTCTCGTGGGCCAAAACACCATAATTTGCAAATTTTTCAATCCACGAGGCACTCGCGTGCCTCGACCAAGACAAAAAGCACTCGGAAAAGTAACATAGATTTTTCAATCCACGAGGCACTCGCGTGCCTCGACATATGCGGTATTCCATCCCTTGCGTAAATGGAGTTTTTCAATCCACGAGGCACTCGCGTGCCTCGACCCGTAACCCATATAAGCTTACTATGTTCATTGGTTTTTCAATCCACGAGGCACTCGCGTGCCTCGACGACAACAGAAGCGGCAATAGATTCTTTGAGCGATTTTCAATCCACGAGGCACTCGCGTGCCTCGACGACATGAACAATTATGAAATACTCAATTCTTCAGATTTTTCAATCCACGAGGCACTCGCGTGCCTCGACCGATTCAGCTTATCAAGGATATGCGCGACAAACTGTTTTCAATCCACGAGGCACTCGCGTGCCTCGACCGCAAACATGCACAAATATCTTTAAAGATACTCTTGCATATATGCGCAAAAACACTAATACATATCCGTCAAATCATTTTATACCCAGCATCACTCTCGCATTTCCATTACTTTCTTTTACGATTTTCGGTGCGAATCTTCCGGCATTTTTGTGAGAGCTTCACACTCGCACTATAAAATCATCGGCTCAGTTACATCAAATCCCGGTTTCGCGCCGATATGCTCCACCTTATTTTTGTAGTTATTTCCCAGATAATAAAACCGCAGGCTGTCTTTCTCCTTATCGATCAAGTCTTCCAGGATCGCTTTTACTTCTCTGCACTTGGCGGCATCCATCTGACATTCAAATACAGAATTTTGCACCCGCTGCCCATAATTCACACATTGCTTAGCAACCTTTCGCAGCCGGCTTTTTCCGGCGGCAGTCTCCGTATTTACATCGTATGTAATCAATACCAGCATGTCTTTCCCTCGTCCCTTCCCTGAACCATCCGTATTGCTCCCTCCGAACTTAACCTTTTCTCCGGCAGCTGTTCGTCCATCCAGGTTATTTCCAGAAAAACGGCGGATATTCCTCCAGATCGCCGCGGATGTATCTCGCTAAAAGCATCGCCTGAACATGCGGAACCATTCCCCATTCCACTTTTTCATCCAGGAACGGGTGCCGGATTACCTCCTGTTTCTTCTGCTGCCACTGGGTCAGAAAAACTTTTCTCGCATCATCGCTCATAAAAACGGCTCCGTTCTCTTTTTGAATAAATCCATCCGCGCCGATCATTTTTTTATTGATCATCGTCAGGACAAAACGGTCCGCCATAACGCTTCGCAATTCTTCCGACAGATCAAGCGCCAGCGATATCCTCCCAGGACGATCCGTATGGAAAAAGCCCGCATAGGGATCCAGGCCCACGGATTCCAGGCTTCCGGCGCACATACCCGCCAAAAGCGTATATGCAAACGAAAGCATGGCGTTTACAGGATCAAGCGGCGGCCTGCGGCTCCGTTTCTGAAAAGAAAATGTTTCTTTCTGCTGAAGGATCAGATCATCAAATACAGAAAAATACGTAGAAGCAGCTTCTCCTTCCAATCCCAAAAGCTGGGCCGCATCCGCACAATCCCGTATTTTTGTCAATGCGCCCGACAGATACTGCGATTTTTGCTTCAGTTTCTCCGTGTCCAGCCTCAATGGATAATCACGGCAGGCCCGCTCCAATACCCACTTCGCATTATACACTTTCCCAAGTATGCAGTTTTTGGCTATTCCAAGACTTCTGTCCGCATCCATGGCAATCCGGTACTGCTCTTTCCGGAGCAAAATGTTGCCGCGTACCTCTCCGGATACCCTGGCCAGGAATCTTCCGCTGCCCGACAGAAAAGTAAGGCTGATATCTCTGGCCGCGCACGCCGCCATCAGTGCCGGGCTGGCTCCTGTATAGCCAAACGTAACAATGGCTTCCAGATTATGCAGCGGCACACGGCCGGCCTCTTCCTCGCTCTGGTACAAAATCAATATACCTCCGGCGCGGCGCAGTCAAGTTTTTCCAATTCCACCGTATAATCTTCAAATGATTTCGGCCTCTCCACATTCGGCGTGATCCGGACGCTCCTGTGGATCTTCGCGGTGGAGACCGCCGGCGTTTTCTCCTTATGCTGCCACCAGTATACCTGATTTACCTCCATACTGCCCTCCGGCCTCGCGGACGAAGCGTCATTTTCAAAAAGCGTTTTCAGCGCCTCTTTCAGTTTCCCGGCATCCTCCTGGGAAAATCCGGTTTTCTCGGCCAGCTGCACATTCACGCTTCCTTTGATCACATACAGCCCATACCCGATCCGGTGCTTCGTTCCCATCGTGTCCGACGCTTTGCCCTCCTTCGATTCGCTGTTCACGCTCTTCGTGATCTGCATACTGATAACGTCCACCGGGGACACGCTGACCGCCTGATGGATCGAAACCGGTCCGCGGATGCCCAGCGATACCTCTGTCCCCTTAAAAGCGAACACCTGGCCGAACATCCTGACATCGATCCATTTCTCGCAGGCGATCCTGACACACTTGTCCTTATTGGCTTTCTTGCCGAGCTTGATCTCCGCCTCCAGCTCCTTGCAATGCTCCGCTCTCTCATGCAGGCTGCCGTACCCATCGTCCGTCCTGCCGTCCGACTGTACAAAAACACATTCCCCCATATCCTGCAGCCGGTTCCGGATCTTTCTCTTAATGCACACATCCGAAATTTCGCCGTGTCCGTCGAAATTCTCCCGAGGCCGGTTGCCATTCAGCGGATCTCCATTCGGATTCGCGTTTGTCGCCGATACCAACACTACAAAATCAATCTTCCCTTTCAATTCACTCATCTTCATTTACCTCCTTCTGGTTTCTGAACGCATAGGCCTGATTATGGAACCCAAGCAGATACAGTCCGTTCAACGCGTCATTTTTTTCAAAATCACCCTCTTCAAATTTCCAGCAAAGCTTATCGATCAGATGCTCATACCGCAGCCGCTCCGCAACCGGCAGCTTCAATACATACGGCTCGATCCTCTCCTCCAGAATCTGCCAGGTCCTGAACGGCTGCTGGGAAAACGCGTTCATGAACCTCTTTGCATTTGTTTCCCGGACCTCGTTTATGTCCTGCGCCCGATACTCGATCCGATCCGCTACCGCCAAAAGCCTCCCGTACAGATAGTTTCTGTCGCAGCTCTTTTCATTCAGCGCCACTGACCACACCTCCTTATCCTTTCTCTCTATGGATTTCTTTTTTACCAATGAACAGGCCAGCGCAAGCACCTGCTCCCATACCATACTGCTCTCAAACGAGACCGGAGACGAGGCTCTCCGTACCGCCAGATCAACCATATCCTGCGGGACCGAACGTCCCAGGATGATGCAGGGGAGAAGCCGCTTGCATACCTCCGCCTGCATCTTCTCGCTGGCGCCTTTTAGTATCAAAAAACCTCGTTCTTCCGTACCATACAAAAGAGCGGCGATCTCCTTTACGCTCACCACGCCTGAGTACCGATAAAACCGGCTGTTTTTATATTTTACCTGTATCCATCCGCAGCCGCTGTGCCAGGCTTTCAGATTCGTCAGGTATACGCTGGCGGCCAGATTCTGATATTCCACGATCGACAACCGGCCCGAAGTCGCGGAATCCAGCGCTATGACAGTCAAATGGGTCAGCTCGCTCAGTTTCGTTTTATAACCCTCTATCGCCGCCAGAAATCTCGCCGCTGACTTGGGATCCGGTCCCAGGTATTCCGCTTCCGCCCTCTCTTTCCGCTCATCCAGTTCCTCGGATGTCTCATCGTCCTCCCATCCCTCATACTCATCACAGATCGTGTCAGTATCCTGGCTCCAGTCCGGCAGCGCTGTTCCATCGGACGCCCAGGCAGCGACCGTCAGTCCATTCCAATCACGGCCCTGCTTCCGGATAATCCACTTCAGAGCATTATGAACTTTCTGCGAATCTTCATATCCGATAGCGAACGCTTCTTCTCTATTCGCAAACCGGCCGAGAAATGTAAAATTCGTCTCGTCATTGGCAGAGACCAGCTTGGAACCGTCCCCCTCGTTTCGGATCTTCTTCGGATGAAGATAGGCAAGCGCCGTCTCCTCCCCAGTCAGATAAGACAGACCTTTTTTTCCAAAAACGCTCCGCGTATATGCAATATACGCATCCTGCAGGGATTGGTCCCGCCAACACTCATCCGGCACATAATACTCCCTGTCCAAAAGGACGTTTCTGTCCGGATCCCGCTCCGACTCCACCCTGAATCTGACAAACGCGTCCGTCTGCGGAATGATCTTCTGAATCTTTTCTTTCGGAGAAACCATCCCATTTTCATCGGCCGTCAATACTTTCTGTTCGATCAGATCCCGGATCAGCCGGCCCTTTTCCAGATATCTGCGAACCGCTCTGACTTTCTCATGAGAAAAGTCGGATTCATCCCAGCGCCTCAGTCCGTCCATATACAGCTGATGGTTTTTCGAAAAATCCTTTCCATTCTTCCCGTCTATGAACGTATGATAATCTCCCGCCAGGTATTTCAGATTATCGCACAGAGGATGCGGCTCCGCCCCGGCCGTCCGCGAAGCGGACTTCTCCGTTACCGGGATAACCGTCAGTTTATCTTCCTCCGCCACCCGTTCCGCACCCAGGAAATTCCCGTCTGCATCGACAGTCACTGTAATCTGGGCAGCCACGGTCGTGTGAAAGACCGGCAGCAGGATCAAAGGCTCTCCGAACCGGCCGCGCTCCGCTTTTCCGGCTAATTCCCGGTTTCTCTCATACAGGTCGTACAACTCACCGATCCAATTCACTCTTCCACCTCCCGTGAAAATTCCGTCAGGCCGCTGAAATTCTCCTTGCCGAATTTCTTCATGTCCATGGTCCGGATCGTCCGCTTAACCGTACATTCCTCCGGTTTCGGGAATTCAATGATCCCATTTTTCATGACCGGACGCCAGAAACGAACCGTCATTTTTCCCTTATCCTCCACAAGGACCGCTTCGTCCGCATAGGTGATGCCGTGATACGCAAAGCCAAACCCCAGTTCTGCGGTATTATCATAGTCTCCCGGCCCTTCGTTGAAACAGCACGGTTCCACATAGCCCTGACATTCCCGCGTTCCCAGAAAAATATCCCTCCTGCCGCCGCGGGAGATCATCCTTTTCGCGATATTATGGTGCTTGTTCTCATTGCGGTCACCCGCCAGCTCCGGACGGTTCTCATTCCATATAAAATGGGCCTGCACCTGATAACGCACATCTTTCAGATACATATAATAAGACAGGTCGTTTCCTCCGTGATATCCGATCGGACGCACGCCTTTCGTTTCCATCTGTATCCGGTTCATCACCCGAACAGCGTCTACGACCCAAATAAGCGTTGGTTTCCAATAAATACTGTGCAGGATCCCTTTCAGCGCCTCATAGGTCGGGATCTGATAGGAGCATTTTTCTCCCCCCACCCGCGTAACCGGATCGGAAAACATGGCCCATGGACCTGACACTTCAAATTCAACCCGATTCTCATGCATATCGTTCACCTCCATTCATCATCGATCTATTCCGGGCCGCGGGATGCGCCTGGCTCCGCACATTTAGGACTCTAAGACATCCCACAGCCCGGCCTTTACACGGACCCTTTTACAATATCATGGCTTCCATCAGAGACGGTTCCCCTTTGATCCCTGTCCTCCTGTCATAATACCGTCCATCAAGAACCATGACCTGGCCGTCCCAGATCCAACGGATCCCCGGCTTCAGCTTTTCCAGCATTTGAGGGGACACGGATACCGTATAGAGCTGCAGTTCCCGCAAGAGCTTCTTTCTGTCCCCCAAAGAAATGTCCTCTTTTTCCAATTTGGAGATCTTTTCTTTCGCGATATCATTGTACTCTACCACCAGAGCGGCCTGTCCGTTTTCCTCGATCACTTCAAAGCAGTCTCCCGCCGTCTTAAAGGCCTGTCTCAGAACCGGCAGCCTCCTATTTTCTTGAGAGCCCCGATGCAGTCCCACAAGGTCCTCATTGCCGGAAAGCATCCGGACTAATGTAGTCGGCACGCCCTCCACGGTCACCGGATAAGACATCTCTGATTCTCTCTCAATAAAATAATACTGATAATACATTGAGATCGCTTTCCGGGAATCCAACCGGCCATCCAGCGACGCAGGCGATAACCGGTACTGTCGGAGGACCTTTCCCATCGCCTGCTGCGCCAGCTGAATATCTCTCAGTGAAGAAATCTTTTCCAGCTCCGCGCCGGCTTTGACAATAAATACCCGCCCCACGGGGATCTCGGAATACCGGTTGCACCGCCCGGCCGCCTGGATCACATTATCCAGTCCGGCCAAGGAACGGATCACACAGTCAAACGAAATATCTACGCCCGCCTCGATCAGCTGCGTACTGATACATATATATTTTTTGCGCGTATCTCCATCCGGCTGTACGGCATTACGCGCAGCGCTTTTATTTAGATCCTCCTGCCTCTTGCTCCGGCTGCGGCTGTATTCCTTTATCTCCCCCAGGATCTCGAGGCGGTTCTGAGGAACCATATTGGTGCTTAAATGCCAGACTTGATCTCCGGTTCCGCACAATTCAGCTACGTTTTCGTAAAGGATCCGGGCGCAGGACTTTGTATTGCAGATAAACAGAACCGATTCGTATTGATCCGCTTTGTCCACAATATACCGTGCAAGTGTATCCGCGTCCATCCCCCCTGACTCCAGCTCCGTATCGTCCGTAATCTCCGTCCTGCGGAAACTCTCATCGTACCGGTCGATCCGAGGGACCATCTGGCAGGCAGGCAGCAGACGGTTCTCCGGCAGATCCCCCAGCAGCGGCTGCGTCGCAGTACAGAGAACCGCCGCAGCGCCTGCAAATTCTGTCAGAAAATTTATCCCCAGATCAAACAGTCCCAGTACACGTACCGGAAGCGCCTGGACCTCATCCAGGATAATCACGCTGTCGCAAAGGCTGTGGAACCTGCGCACATTTCCCGTTTTCCCGGCGAACATCGTATTTAAAAACTGAACCGCGGTCGTCACCACGACCGGAGACTGCCAGTCCTCAGTGACCCTGTCATATTTTGCTCGTTCCTCGTCCTCTTCCAAAATAATATTGCAATGGTGTTCCAGAACGATATCCGGCATCCCCAGCGCCTTTCGTATCTGTTCTGCATTCTGCTCCGTGATCGACAGAAACGGCGCGACATAAATGATCCGGCTCTTTTTATAAGTCTTCGCATGATTCAGGGCGAAGCGGAGACTGGCCAGGGTCTTTCCGGATCCGGTCGGAACCGACAAAAGATATCTGTTTTCCGGCTTCCCGGCCGCATCCCTGCACTGAACCGAGATCTCCCTTTTGTACCGGCTCACACCGCCTGTGTCCGAAAAAGTTTCCGCTATGTACCGCTCAAGATTTTGTGAACCATTCTCCCACAGCGTATCTTGTTCGTTCTGCGGCATCATGGGGCAGATGTCTCCCCCTGCCATGAAATTCTCCGTATCGCGCCGGTCCGCATCGATCAGAAGCGACATCAGCAGCCGCTCAAACATCCCCAGATAAAAATCCCGGCTGCCATAGCATCCTTTTCTTACAGGATGCTTCCGTGTCTTTTCCGCTGTCTCAGTGATTCCGCCGCCGGAAACAGGAAACTGCCGGGCGGAATCCAAAGAGGCGGCCGGATCCTCCATTTCCCATGCTTTCAGCTTTGTTATGATCATGTCCCGGATCTCCAGAGCCTCTCTTTGGGCTTCCGCGGCCAACTGTTCTATGTCCTCTTTTTTGAAATCCGTATAAAAACGATCGCGGCACTCATGGACCGGCAGCTGCTCCGCCTTTCGTTTTCTCGCGTCCAAAAGCGCCTCGTCCGTTTTAACCGAAATACAGTCCTGCAGGCCATGGTGCGAATAAACTACGGTCTGAATCATCGCGGAAGCGATCGTATGAGGAATCAGCTCCTCCACGAGCTGCCCGCCCGATGTCGAATGATCTTCTTTCTGCCCGCCTCTGCTTCTGCCGTGTAGATTGGCCTCGAAGTATTGCCTCCAGAGGTCGCTGTATTTTCCTATATCATGGAGATCACCCGCCAGTTCGGCCATATGAACCAGGGAATGCACACGGCATTTCTGCTTCGCATGAGCCGCAGTTCCGCGCAGATGGTCTGCATTGGACTGATATGCTCCTGTATTCGCATTGTAGTGCGACGGATAGAACGGTACATCATCCAAAATCTCAAATCCCCCTTTCTGTACCTGCACATACCCTCCTGCCGCTGGTTTCCCAAGCATATTCTGTTATGTTCTGGCTATGCAGCGATAGGTCTGGTAACTGTTATTTATCATATAACGTCTTTGTCCGGATGTCAATACTTTATTTTATATGTAATGTTTAAAATCTATTTTATATGTAATGTTAGAAAATAAAATCTCTCGCCGTCAAAGGCCCTAAAACGCACCTAGCCCTATCTGGTTTCTTTCTGTCCATTCCAAAACGCTTTATTTTGTAAACAAAAAGCACCTTTCAACCATCACAAATGAAAGATGCTCTTGCATTTTTTAACATACCATAAAAAATTTTTCAATCCACAGGTTGGCGCCTGACATCATTTAGTTTATTTGATAATTTCCCAAATGTCAAGCCTGTCACTGCCGCATTTTCATACACACAGTTCGGTTCTTCGCAGCCTCGCGCACCCGCTGCATTACCGCCCGATCCGCCGCGCAGCTAGCTATCCCCGCTCCTCGCTGCTCTCGACCGGTATGAACACGCGGGTATTCACCGGGTCGCGAAGCGCCTGGTGCGCCTTGACGACCGCGATCGCCTCCCCGCAAAAAGTGTCCTGCGCGCCGACCGGTGCCTTGCCGCGGCGGTCTACTTTCTCGTAGCTGCCGTCGGGCTGCAGGACGTGGGCTTTCAGATTGTCCTCCAGCTGGACCTCCAGGATGTGCATGGCTTTCTCCTGCAGCTCCTGATCCAGGATGGGGAACAGGATCTCCACGCGCCGGTCCAGGTTCCTGGGCATCCAGTCGGCGCTGCCCATATAGTATTCGGGCATCCCGTTGTTTTCAAAATAGAAGATCCGGCTGTGCTCCAGGAAATTGCCGACGATGGAGCGGACCGTGATATTCTCGCTCAGGCCAGGCACGCCTACCCGCAGGCCGCAGATGCCGCGGACGATCAGGTCGATCTTCACGCCCGCGCAGGAAGCCGCGTAGAGCTCCGCAATGATGTCCCGGTCGCAGAGGGAATTGACCTTCGCGATGATCCTGGCGGGGCGGCCGGCTTTGGCATGTTCCGCCTCCCTGCGGATCAGGCGCGTGAAACGCTTCCGCAGCCAGATGGGAGCGACCGCCAGATAGTTCCACTGCAGCGGCTCCGAATAGCCGGACAGCATGTTGAATACCGCGGTGGCGTCCTCGCCGATCTGCGGATGGCAGGTCAGCAGGCCGCAGTCCGTATAGAGCTTGGCGGTGGAATCGTTGTAATTGCCGGTGCCCAGATGGACGTAGCGGCGGATGCCGTCTTCCTCACGGCGCACCACCAGCGTGATCTTGGAATGGGTCTTCAAGCCCAGCAGGCCGTAGATGACGTGACAGCCGGCTTTCTCCAGCATCTTCGCCCAGTTGATATTGTTTTCCTCGTCGAAACGGGCTTTCAGCTCTACCAGCACCGACACCTGCTTGCCGTTGTCGGCGGCCTCGGCCAGCGCCGCCACGATGGGAGAATTGCCGCTGACCCGGTACAGGGTCTGTTTGATCGCCAGCACCTCTGGATCCCGCGCGGCCGTCTTTATGAAATTCACCACCGGCTCGAACGATTCGTAAGGATGGTGGAGCAGGATGTCGCCCTTGCGGATATTGGTAAAGATGTCGTCGTCGTTTAAAAACGCCGGATTGGGCTGCGGTCTGTGGGGCTCTGTTTTCAGATGATCGAAGCCGTCCATCCCGTACATTTTCATCAGGAACGTCAGATCCAGCGGACCGTTGACCTCGTAAATGTCCGCGGGCTGCAGGTTTAATTCTTTGCGGAGCCGCTTTAAGATCCGCTTGTCGGCGTTGTCCTCGATCTCCAGGCGGATCGCCTCGCCCCACTGGCGGCGCTTCAGCAGCTTCTCGATCTCTTTCAGCAGGTCTTCCGCTTCCTCCTCGTCGATGGACAGATCCGCGTTGCGCATGATGCGGAACGGGTGGGCGGCGATGATGTCGCAGTTTAAGAACAGGGAGGACAGATTCCTCTCTATGATCTCCTCCAGCAGGATCACGACCCGCTCCTCGCTCACCGGGATCTCCACGATCCTGGGAAGCACCGCCGGCACGCGCACCATCGCGAAATCGATCTGGCTCTCTCCGTCTTTCTTGCGGATCAGCGCGGCAATGTTCAGCGATTTATTGTAGATCAGAGGGAACGGCCGCGAAGAGTCCACCGCCATCGGGGTCAGCACCGGATAGACGTTGGCCTTAAAATACGCGTCCACCCATTCGCCCTCCGCCTGGGTCAGCTCCTCGTGGCGTCCCACGATGCGCAGGCCGTTCTGCCGCAAGGCCGGCATCAGGGAGCGCGTATAGGTCGAATACTGAAGCGCCACCAGCTCGTGGGTCTTTTCTCCGATCTTTACCAGCTGCTCCTCCGGCGTCAGCCCGGCCATATCCGGCTTGCTGTAACCGGCATGGACCATGTCTTTCAGGGAAGCCACGCGCACCATGAAAAATTCATCCAGGTTGGAGGCGGTGATG